>JAYSCF010000035.1:0-12165 GCA_041915005.1 Novosphingobium sp. | reverse complement strand
TGCGCTATCCCGCGAACTACGGCTTCGTGCCGCACACCCTGTCGGACGATGGCGATCCGCTTGACGCGCTGGTGATCGCGCGCTCGCCGTTCGTGCCGGGCTGCGTGGTGCGCGCCCGTCCGATCGGCGTGCTCAACCTCGAAGACGAACACGGCGGCGATGAAAAGCTCATCTGCGTGCCGGTCGATTCGACCTTCCCCTATTATTCGGACATCGGCGAGCGCAAGGATCTGCCCTCGATCGTGCTCCAGCAGATCGAACACTTCTTCACCCACTACAAGGATCTCGAAGCCGAAAAGTGGGTGCGGATCGGCAAGTGGGGCGATGCCAGCGACGCCAAGCGCGTCATTCTCGAATGCATCGAGCGCTACGAAGCCAGCAAGACCAAGTAAGAATAGAGCCCCGGCCCAGACCGGGGCTTTTTTCTGGGCGAATTGCCCCGTGGCTCAATCGCCCGCGATCATCATCCCGTCGATGCGGATCGTCGGCACGTTGACCGCGCGGTGCCATTCCAGATCGTTCGCCACGCTGAGATGGGCGAACATGTCGATCAGGTTGCCCGCCACGGTAAATTCCGCGATCGGCCCGGCCAGCTGGCCGTTCACGATTTGCAGACCCGATGCACCCCGGCTGTAGTCGCCGGTCACCCCGTTTACGCCGTGGCCGATCAGTTCGGTGACATAGACCCCATCGGCGATGTCGGCGATCAGGTCGGCCACGCTGGTCTCGCTTGCGGCAAGGTGCAGGTTGCTGGGCGAAACCCCCGGCGCGCCGCCCGCGCCGCGCACGGCATGGCCGGTCGGCTGGGCGCCAAGCTGGCGGGCCGAGGCGCTGTCCATCAGCCACCCGGTCAGCCGCCCATCCTCCACCAGGCGCCGCGCCGCGGTGGGGAGACCTTCTCCATCGAACGGGCGCGAGGACAGCCCGCGCAGCCGGTGCGGATCATCGACAATCGTGATGCCCGGCGCGAACAATTGCGCGCCGTCGCGGTCCAGCAGGTAGCTCGCGCGGCGGGCGATCGAACTGCCCGCCATGGCGCCAACCAGATGGCCGACCATTGACCCGCCGACCCGCGGATCGAACACCACCGGCATGGCCCCGCTCCTGACCCGGCGCGCTCCCCCGCCAGTTTCCCGATTTCCTCGGCCGTGGGCAGATCGGCCAGGTGGTGCGCGCTGCGCCAGGCATAGTCGCGCTGCATATCGGCGCCTTCGCCGGCGATCACGCTGGCCGAAAAGCCCCGGCTGGTCCCGCCATAGGCGCCAACGAAGCCGTGGCTGGTCGCCAGCGCCACCACCCGTGCGCCGGCACTGGCGCTGCCGCCCTCGCTGTTGGTGACGCCCGCAACCGCGCGCGCGGCATCCTCGCAGGCCAGCGCAAGTTCGCGCAGATCCTGCGGGCTGGGTTCGCGCGTGTCGCTGAGATCAAGCTCGGCAAACGGTGCATGGGCCAGCAGTTCGGCCGGCGCCAGCCCGGCGAACTGGTCTTCGGGCGCGGCGCGGGCCATCGCCACCGCGCGGTCTGCCAGTTCGGCCAGCGCGGCATCGGACAGGTCGCTCGAGCCAATGCTGGCCGATCCCTTGCCCACGAAAACGCGCAGGTCGAGGTGTTCGCTTTCCGAGCGTTCGACGTCTTCTAGCTGGCCGAGCCGGACCTGCACGCCTTCGGAGGAGCTGCCCGAATAGATCGCATCGGCGGCATCGGCCCCGGCGCGGCGCGCAAGGTCAACCAGCGCGGCAACGCGGTCCTGGGCAAGGCTGGGGTTGAGCATGGAAGACGGCACTCCTGGAAAAGCAGAGCCGCCGATCTAGGGAGCCTTGGGTAAAAGGGCAATCAGCTGAACAGCAGGGCCAGCAGCTTGAACAGCCCGGTCACGGCAAAGGGCAGGCCCACGGCCATCAGCCACAGACCCTTGAGGTCACGGCGATAGAACCGGGCATATTCGGGATCGGCGGCCTGGGCATCGCTCAGCCGGTTCCAGCGGCGCTCGAACTGGCGGCAGGCCGGGATGATTGCGGCAACCAGCATGACCAGCGCGAAATAGGGCAGCAGCGAACCGCCGCGTGCATGGAGCGCGCCCATGGTCATGAAGATTTGAAGCGCCGTATAGACCAGCAGGGCATAGGCGATGTTGTCGCTCATCCGCTTGCGCCAGTCGAGCGGCTTGGCCGATGCGCGATGTTCACGCTGCGACGATGCGGTATCCCAGACCTTGGCCATGCCAATCCCCTCTCGTTCCCCGACAGCGAGTAAATCATGACCGTGCGGGGCTGGCAAGCCTCCTTGATGCATGCGGCAAGCCAGCCAGGTGCGGCATGGCTGCGACAGGTCATGCACGAAACCTGCCAGATTGCCGAGACGGCGCTTGCCCGGCGCGGCATGGCCGCTTAAATCCCTCGCAGGATGAACACGATGACCCACTCGGCGGAGCACCGCCCCGATGCCTCCCCCCCCATTCCGCAGGGTGGGCTTGAGGTGATCTCGATCGCCAAGAGCTATGACAAGCGGGCGGTCCTCACCGATATTTCGCTGTCGGTGGGCAAGGGTGAAGTGCTGGGCCTGCTTGGCCCCAACGGTGCGGGCAAGACCACGTGCTTCTATTCGATCATGGGGCTGGTCCGCCCTGACAGCGGCCGCATCCTGATGGACGGGGTCGATGTCACCAACCTGCCGATGTATCGCCGCGCCATCCTGGGGCTGGGCTATCTGCCGCAGGAAACCTCGATTTTTCGGGGCATGACGGTGGAACAGAACATCAATTGCGTGCTTGAACTGGTCGAACCCGATGCCGCGGTGCGCGCCCAGGAGCTGGAACGCCTGCTTGACGAATTCGGGCTGACCCGGCTGCGCTCCAGCGCGGCGATGGCGCTGTCGGGCGGCGAACGCCGCCGCTGTGAAATCGCCCGCGCGCTGGCCGCCAATCCGTCGATCATGCTGCTCGACGAACCCTTTGCCGGGATCGATCCGCTGTCGATCAGCGACATTCGCGACCTGGTCAAAGACCTCAAGCAGCGCGGGATCGGGGTGCTGATCACCGATCACAACGTGCGTGAGACCCTGGATATCGTCGATCGGGCCTGCATCATCTATGGCGGGCAGGTGCTGTTCGCGGGCAGCCCCGAAGCGCTGGTTGCGGACGAGAACGTGCGCCGCCTTTACCTTGGCGAAGGGTTCACGCTCTAGGCGGCCGCGATGGCCCTCGGCCCCCGCCTTGATTTACGGCAAAGCCAATCGCTGGTGATGACGCCGCAGCTCCAGCAGGCGATCAAGCTGCTGGCGCTGTCCAACCTTGAGGTTGAAGCCTTCATTGGCGAGGCGCTCGACGCCAATCCGCTGCTCGAAATCGGCGAGGCGCAGGGCGCCGGCGATGCACCGCTTGCCGCGGGCGAGGTCGAGGACAGCCGCCGCACCACGCTGGAAAGTTCGCCGGTCGATCAACTCGTTGCCGAAGGCCGCGCCGAGGACGACCGCCCGCTCGACATCGATATCAGCGCGCTCGACCGCGATCGCGATACCGGCGACTGGAGCGCGCAGCCGGGCAGTGGCGGCGGCGAAGACTTTCCCGGGATCGACGAGCGCGGCGCCGCAGAAGGCAGCCTGGCCGATCACCTTGATGCGCAGATCGGCCCGGCAGCGCGCGATCCGCGCACTGCATTCATCGCCCGCCACATTGTCGGCCTGCTCGACGAGGCAGGTTATCTGCCGGTGTCCCTGCGCGAAGTTGCGGCCGATCTTGGCGTGGCCCTGGCCGAAGCCGAAGCCGGGCTGGCGCTGGTGCAGAGCCTTGATCCCACCGGGGTCGGGGCGCGCAGCCTGGGTGAGTGCCTGATGCTCCAGGCCCGGGAGGCTGACCGCTATGATCCGTGCATGGCCCGCCTGCTCGACAATCTTGATCTGCTGGCGCGCGGCGAACTGCCCCGGCTCAAGCGGATGTGCGGGGTCGATGACGAAGATTTCGCCGACATGCTGGCCGAACTGCGCGGCTATGATCCCAAGCCCGGGCTGCGCTTTGGCAGCACTGGCGGCGATCCGGTTACGCCCGATATCCTGGTGGCGGCCCGCGCCGATGGCGGCTGGGACATCCGCATCAACGAGGCGACCCTGCCGCGCCTGATCGTCAACCGCAGCTACTATGTCGAAATGCGCGGCGCCTGCGATGACAAGGCGGCGCGCGGCTGGCTGTCCGACAAGCTGGCCGATGCCCGCTGGCTGGTGAAGGCGCTGGACCAGCGCCAGAAAACCATCCTGAAAGTTGCCAGTGAACTGGTGAAGCAGCAGGACGGCTTCTTCCGCCACGGGGTTTCGCACCTGCGGCCGTTGACGCTGCGCGCGGTGGCCGAAGCGATCGGCATGCACGAATCGACCGTCAGCCGGGTCACGTCGAACAAGTATCTGTCGTGCGAGCGCGGGACGTTCGAGCTGAAGTATTTCTTCACCTCGGGCGTGGGCGCGACCGATGGCGAGGGCGGGGCTTCGGCAGAGGCGGTCAAGGCGGCGATCCGCCAGTTGATCGATGCCGAAGATCCCAAGGTGATCCTGTCCGACGATGCGCTGGTCGACCTGCTGAAAGCCAGGGGTTACGATCTGGCACGGCGCACCGTGGCGAAATACCGCGAGGCGATCGGCCTGGGCAGCTCGGTCCAGCGGCGACGGCAAAAAGCGCTGGCGGGAATCCGATAGAACGCCGGATCAACCGGCCAAGAGGGGGAGTGCGGGGGATGAACGGTTGGGTGATCTGGGGCAGCGCGGCGGCGCTCTATCTTGTGTTCCGCCTGTGGTATGACAACTGGCGCGGGCCGCTGAGCAAGGCAGAGATCGACGCCTTCTTCGATTCGGTGCGCGGCAAATTCGGCGGCGGCAATGATCCCGCCGTGCTGCGCGCCTTCCTGGAAGCCGACGACGGCCGCGAATTCGTGATGCTCAACCTGATCAAGGTCGCCCCCGGAACCGTGGCCGATCCCGCCACGGGCGAACCGGTGGCAGGATCGGCGATGCTGCGGCGCTATTCCGATCCGTTCGTGCGGCGCCTGATCGCGCGCGGGGGGCATCCCGGCATGGTGGGGCGCAAGGTTGGCCCCTATGTCGATGCCTGGGCGGTCGAACCCGATCCCGATTGGACCATGTTCGGGCTGATGCGCTACCGCAGCCGCCGGGACATGATCCGCATGGCGGCCGACCCGCTGTTCGGCGAGGTGCACCCCTTCAAGCTGCTGGGCATGCCGGTGACGTTCAGTTTTCCGACCCAGCGGCAGATCTCGCTCTATGCCTCGCCGCGGCTGACCGTGGCGCTGGTGTTCGCGCTGGGCGCGGCCTTGCTCCACCTTGCCGCGCTGACCGTGCTGGCGTGAGTTAGCCTGCCAGTCCGGCGGCGCGCTTGCGCCAGGTTTCGGACAGCAGCGGCTGGTCTGCCAGTGCGCGCACGGCTGCGGGTTCGGCCTTGTGGCCGCCGCCGATCAGCAGGGTGAAACAGCGCGCCACGCTCCATTCGGGCAGCGGACGCTCGACCAGCGTGATCGCATCGCCAGCCTCGACTATGCCGGGTTCGATCACGCGGTAATACCAGCCCGAGCGCGCGCTGCGCACCACTTCGGCCATCACCCCGGTGCGGCCAAAGCGGTGATCGAGCTTCCAGCACGGCTTGCGCCCCTGGCTGACTTCGACCAGCGCGCTGCCCAGCCGATAGCGATCGCCCAGGCAAACCTCGGCTTCGGTCATGCCCAGGGTCGAGAGGTTTTCGCCAAAGGCGGCCTGCCCGGCAAGCAGCGGATGATCGCCCAGCAAGTCCTGCCAATGCGGGTAATGATCGCGGGGATAGTGATGCAGCGCCATTTCCGGGCCGCCGTGGTGGACCCGGTCGGCCTGCTCGTCACCCGCCAGGCCGTGGGGGCCGATCATCACCGGCCCGGCGGCGGGCTGCTTGGCGATGGCGCTCGGCTCGTCGCCGCGAAACAGGGCAACCTTGCCGCAGTTGACGGCATCAAGCGTAATCTTGGGCGGCTGGGTCACGGTTCCAGCTCGATATCCCAATAGAGCCAGTCACGCCAGGTTTCGTGCAAGTGCCCCGGGGGGAAGGCGCGGCCCCGTTCCTGCAATTGCCAGCTCGTCGGGCGGATCGGGGCGACCAGCAGCGGCATCCCGGCCTGCTTGGGCGTGCGCCCGCCCTTGCGCAGGTTGCACGGCGCGCAGGCCGCAGCGACGTTTTCCCAGCTGGTCTGGCCGCCCAGCCGGCGCGGGACCACGTGATCAAAGGTCAACTGGTGCGGGCTGCCGCAATATTGGCAGGCAAAGCGATCGCGCAGGAACAGGTTGAAGCGGGTGAAGGCCGGAAATTCGCTGGGTTTGACGAATTCGCGCAGGGCAATCACCGAGGGAATCTGCATCGTCCAACGCGGCGAATGCACTTCGCGGTGGTAGCTGGCGACGATATCCACCCGTTCGAGCACCACCGCCTTGATCGCGGTCTGCCATGGCCACAGGCTGAGCGGATAATAGGACAGCGGGGTGTAATCGGCGTTGAGCACCAGCGCGGGACAATCGGACAGGTGCCGGGAGGGATCCTCCTCCGCGCTGCGGAACCGGGCCGCGCGCTCGATCAGCTCGCTCTTGAGCATGACCTCCGGTAGCAACCGGGCATGACGGTTCTGCTACAATCCATCTGCGCAGTGAACATCCCTGGCCCGGTATCGTCAAGCCTTGCATCAGGGCACAATCCACAGGAAGGGTGCGCGCGATGACCGTCACCCGCTTTGCCCCCAGCCCCAACGGCCCGCTGCACCTCGGCCATGCCTATGCGGTGGTGGTCGCGCACGATCTGGCGCGGACGCGCGGCGGGGCATTCCGCTTGCGGATCGAGGACATCGACGGCACCCGCAGCCGCGCCGAGCTGGTGCCGGAAATCATGGCCGACCTTGAATGGCTGGGGCTCGATTGGGATGGCCCGGTGGTGTTCCAGTCAGAGCGGCTGGTGCGCTATGCTGAAGCGGGCGAGCGGCTGAAGGCGCTGGGCCTGCTCTATCCCTGCCGCTGCACCCGCGCTGAAATCGCCGCTGCCGCCGATGCGAGCGGGCCGGATGGGCTGGTCTATCCGGGTACCTGCCGCGGGCGCGAAGTGGATCCTGCCGGTGCCGCGTGGCGGATCGACATGGCCCGTGCGATCGATCTGGCCGGGCCGCTTGAATGGGTGGATGAACTGGCCGGGATCCAGCGGGCCCAGCCCGAACTGTTTGGCGATGTGGTGCTGCTGCGCAAGGAAGCGCCCGCCAGCTATCATCTTGCCGCCACGCTGGATGATGCCGCCGACGGGATCACGCTGGTGACCCGCGGGGCAGATCTGTTTGCTGCCAGCCATGTGCATCGCTTGCTCCAGGCGCTGCTGGGGCTCCCCGTTCCGGTCTGGCACCACCACGCGCTGCTGGTGGAGGCCGACGGGCGCAAGCTGGCCAAGCGGCGCGGCTCACCCGCGCTGGCCGATCTGCGCCGCGCTGGCGAGGATGGCCGCGCGCTGGCCGCAGCGCTGCGGGCCGGGCGCCTGCCCACTGGCATTTCGCTGGGCGCGGGCGTAGAAGCGGCGGCATGAACCCGTTTGTGATCCTTGTCGTCGTGGTCCTGATCGGCCTGACCGTCATTAGCCTGGTGCGCGGTATCGCCGCCTTCATGCAAAGCACCCGCCGCGATCTTGAGCGCGGGGATGATGCCGGGCCAAGCGAGATGCAGCTCAAGCAGAACAAGCTGATGATGCAGCGCATCCTGTTTCAGGCTGCCGCGATCCTGGTGGTCGCGCTGGTCCTTTTCGCGCGCAACTGATCCGCCTTGGTCAAGCTCAACAAGATCTACACCCGCACCGGGGATGATGGCACCACCGGGCTGGTCGATGGCTCGCGGCTTGCCAAGCACGCCGTGCGGATGGAGGCGATTGGCGCGGTCGATGAGGGCAACAGCGCGATCGGGCTGGCCGTGGTGGCTTTGGCCGGCAGCGCCCACGGCGCGGCGCTGACCCGGATCCAGAACGACCTGTTCGATCTTGGCGCCGATCTTGCCACCCCGTTGGGGGCCTTGGGAGGGGATGATTTCACCCCTTCGGACATGGTGCTGCGGATCGTGCCGGGGCAGGCCGATTGGCTTGAGACCGCGATCGACGCGCTCAACGAAGGCGTGCCGCCGCTGACCAGCTTCATTTTGCCGGGTGGCAGCGAAGGGGCGGCGCGGGTCCACATCGCCCGGGCCGGGGTGCGCCGCGCCGAACGTGCGATGACCGCGCTGGCAGCGGCAGAACCGGTCAATCCGGCGGCGCTCGCCTATATCAATCGGCTATCCGATTATCTGTTCGTGCTGGCCCGGGCGATCAACGCCGGCGGCAGCGGCGACGTGCTGTGGGTACCGGGGCAGAACCGCTGATCCCGAAACGTCTGGCCACGGCCGACAATCCTCGCTAGGCAGCTGCCCTTGCTGCAAGTGCGAAGGGATGGATCATGCGGACAGTGGCGGTTATCGGTGCAGGGCAGATGGGATCTGGCATTGCCCAGACGATTGCCCAGTTCGGCATGAAGGTGCTGCTTTCCGACGTCGATGTTGCGCTGGCCGAAAAGGCCAAGCTGGGGATCGACAAGGGTTTTGCACGCTTGGTCGGCCGTGAAAAGCTGACCCCCGACGAAGCCGTGGCCGCGCTCGCCCGGATCACGCCGATCGGCGACTATGCCCCGATGATCGAGGCCGACCTGATCATCGAAGCAGCCACCGAGAAGGAAGAGATCAAGCGCAAGATCTTCGAAGCCGCCGGCAAGGTGCTGCGCGAAGATGCGATCATGGCCTCGAACACCAGTTCGATCCCGATCACCCGCATGGCGACATCTTCGCCTGATCCCAAGCGCTTTATTGGCCTGCACTTCTTCAATCCGGTGCCGGTGATGGGCCTGATCGAAGTGATCCCCGGCCTTGCCACCAGCGCCGAAACGGTCGCGCGGACCCGTGCCTTTGCCGAAAGTCTGAGCAAGCAGGTCGTCCAGGCCGAGGACGAGCCGGGCTTCGTGGTCAACCGCATCCTGCTGCCGATGATCAACGAAGCCGTGTTCGTGCTGGGCCAGGGCACGGCCAGCATCGCCGATATCGACAAGGGGTGCCGCCTCGGGCTCAACCACCCGATGGGGCCGCTTGAACTGGCCGATTTCGTGGGGCTCGACACCTGCCTTGATATTGTTCGGGTGCTCTACAACACCACCGGTGACAGCAAGTATCGGCCCGCTCCGCTGCTGGTCAAATATGTCGAAGCCGGCTGGCTGGGGCGCAAGACCGGGCGCGGGTTCTATGACTACACCGGTGAGGCGCCTGTCCCGACCCGGTAAGCTTAGTCGGATCAAGGGCTTGTGCGGGATTTACGATATAGTACGTAGCGCGCATGCTGGGGCCGCGCCGTACTGATCACGCCAGGCAATTTGCCGTGGGAATGTTACGGCGGCTGTTCCGTCCCGGCCTGCTCGGCAACCTGGGTTCCAACGGCTTGGGCCAAATGGTCCAGATCGGGCTGCAGGTGCTGACCGTACCGCTCTATTCGCGGTTTCTCGGGCTGGAGCATTACGGCGTCTGGCTGATGTTCATCACCGTGCCGGCCTATCTTGCGTTCAGTGATTTCGGGCTGACTGCCGCCTCCGGGGGCGACATGATCGCACGCGTTGCGCGCGGCGATCTGGCTGGTGCGGCGGGCACCTATCGGATCATGCGCCGCCGCCTGATGGCCGCAGGGCTGTGCGCGGCAGCCGTGCTGGCGGGCGCTGCCACCTTTCCCGGGACACTTGATTTTGCCGCTGGTGCCTGCGGCGGCCGGCCCGGGTTGGTGCTGGCCGCGATGCTGCTTTACAGTCTCGCGCTGTTGCATTGCTCGGGAACATTCGCCGCCTTTCGCGCGGCTGGGGGCTATGCCGGCGCATCCTATCGCATGCAGGTGATTGCGCTGTTTGAAGCTCTGGCGGCAGTGGCCATGGCCAGCCTTGGCGAAGGGCTGGTGGGCATGGCGCTGGCCTATGCCGGGGGGCGGATGGCGGGTGCGGCTTGGCTTTGGCTTGCCCTGCGCCGACGCAATCGCTTTTTCTTCGCGCCGGTGGATGGAAAGCGAGCGGTTGGGGGTCGCGCTTTGGCGGCTCCGGCCCTTGCCGCATTGACCCTTGCCCTGGCGACGATGATGGCGCTGCAGGGGGCGGTCGGGCTGGTTGGCGCGCTGGCAGGGGCGGCGGCTGTCCCGGCTTTCGCTGCAACGCGGACCATGACGCGCGTGCCGCTGCAGCTTGCCCTGATGGTGAATGCCGCATCGCTACCCGACTTTGCGGCAAGCAAGGCGCGCGGCGATGAAGCGCGGGCGGCCGATTACGTGGCGCTGACCTTGCTCGCGCTAGGCGCCGTGCTGGTGCCGGGGGCGGTGGTGTTGGCCGGGGGCGGCGGCGTGCTGATCGAGTTGTGGACCGGCGGGCGAATTCATGCCTCCGGCGCGCTGCTGGGGTGGTTGATCGTGGCAATGGTGGCAAATGGCTGCTGGGTGGGCCTGTCGAACTTTCTGCTGTCGCTCAACCGGCAGGCGGATTTCAGCTATGCCTATCTCGGCATGGTGGTGGTGGGCAGCGCGGCGGCCGTCTGGTTGCTGCCGGCTTATGGTGCAGCCGGGGCAGCATTCGTGGTGGCGATGATCGATTGCGCCATGCTTGGCCTGGTGACGCGCCAGGCGGTGCGGCGTGGCATTGCCGGGATGGCGCTGGTTCGCTCTACCCCCGCGCGCTGCGCGGCGATGCTCCGCAAGGTCTGAGCGTAAATCGCCATATAAGATACTATTTTCCTACAAAGAACCGTATCGGTTAATTGGCTTGCTCCGTTTCATCCAACAGGAGCGCTTCCATGCCTGTGCCGATCCAGAACCCAGCGACCTTCGTACCCAGCGAAGCGGTGGCATTTGCCGACCTTGACGGCAATTCGACCACGGTCAGCCCGCTTGCCCCCTTGCCTGTGACCACGCAGCTGCCGGCCAATCCGGTGCTGGCGGGGACGACTTCTACCGCGCTCCAGGCCGGGCCGTTTCAGCCGGTGCCGGGACGCCCGGTCATCCTTGCCCTGTCGGGAAGCTGGACGGGGACCGTCAAGGTGCTGCGCTCGACTGACGGAGGTGTGACCAAGCTGCCGCTGACCATTGGCGGCGTGGCCTGGGGGCAGTTCAGCGCCAATTGCTGCGAGGCGGTATGGGAGGAGTGCGAGGCGGCTGCCCGGCTCTATCTTGATCTCGCCCCTGCCGGCGGCGTGATCGCATATCGGATGGGCCAATGAGCGTGGATCCCATTGCCCGCGGGTTGGCAGCGAAAACCCGCAGTGAGGCACTGGGCAGTGCCTTCACCCAGTCCCTGGTTCGCGCCGCGCGCACGCTGGGGTTCTATCCCCGCGCCAAGTCTACGCTGGCGGCAGCCGATACCCCGGCGCTGTCGGTTGGGGTGGGCGGGGCGGCCTCGACCGTCAATGGGCGCAGCGCTGGTGCGCCGATGGTGGGCTGCACCGATGCGCGGATCACCCATGTGTCCGGCCCGGCATCGCTGGCCTGGGGCAGCGGCGCGCTGGCGCTGATGTCCTATCCGCGCGGGGCCTATTACGGCGCGGGCACGGGGCCGGGCGGGCAGACGCGCGCGGCGGCCTATTGCGCCTATGAATTCATCCACACCGGCACCCAATTCGATATCCCGGTGCATGGCGGGTGGGGCAATGCGGGCACGAACTTTCGCGTGTTGGTCAATGATGCGGTGGGGGGCACGCTGGCGGTTCCGGTCAATACCGGGGTGGCGCATTTCTGCCTGGTCACCTTTCCGACACCGGCCACCCGGCGCATCCGTATCGAGATGTTCGGCTTGCCCGCCAATGGCGTCAACGTGGCGAGCAGCGGCGAAGTGACCGCCACGGGCCGCGCCTATCCCCTGATGACGATGATCGGGGACAGCTTTCTCGAAGGCACGGGGGCTGAAGTTGGGGACATTGCCGGGGCGGTGATGGGCCGCGCGCTGGGGTGCAGCGTATCGCTGGCCGGGGTGGGCGGAACGGGGCTGCTGAACAGCGGCGGGACCAACTGGGCCGGGCAACCCAAGGCGGCCTTTACCCATGCCGAACGCCTGCGCGACCTGACCCTTGCCGGGGTGACCCGCGCGCAGG
>JAYSCF010000034.1:0-12224 GCA_041915005.1 Novosphingobium sp. | reverse complement strand
GGCCCCGATCCGGGTTGGCGAAAATGCGGCGCTCTGGCCGCCGCCCGGCGGCGGCGTTGGCGCCATGACGTAGAAGGCGGCCCCGCAGCAATCGCTGACCATCGCGATCCGCCCTGCCATGTCCACGTCGCGCGGGGGCATCATGCACCGACCACCCGCCGTCTCGACCGCGGTAACGGCGGCATCGCAATCATCGACCCCGACATAGCCAAGCCAGCAAGCGGCCGCGCCGTTATCGCACATGTCCTGCGTCAGCCGCAGAATTCCGCCGGTCATCGCTCCGTCAGCGCCGGTGATGAAGCCATAGCCGTCATCCTCGCCGTGGCCGGTGGTCATCGACCAGCCAACAACCGGTTCGTAAAACGCCTGGGCTGCTTCGGGATCGGGGGTCATCAGCTCGTACCAGATCCACGAGCCTTGCAGGGTGGCCATCGAACTTCTCCCGTTATTGAAGGGGTTGCGTGAAGGTCTGAAGGCGGATCATGACAGTTTGCCGACCATTGTCATGGCCGCCGCGCCCGGCCGTGCCGGCAGCGCGACGGACCATCGCGCCATGTTCAGGCGAAGGCGGCGAGCGCCTTGGTCTCTCCCGCGGCAACGGCCTGCCAGGCCGGGCGCGCCTTGACCCGGTCATACCATGCCGCAGTGCGCGGGTGGCGCGCGGCATCGGGTTCCAGCCCGACATAGCCCAGCGTGCGCAGCACCGAGGCAACCGCGATGTCGGCGATCGAAAAGTCACCCACCAGCCAGCCTTCGGCCGGGGCCTGGGTTTCAAGGTAATCATAGATCGGGCCGAGTTCGGCCTCGCCCGCCTTGGCGGCCTCCTCGTCACCCGGAATGCCGAGCACCTTGGGGCCGACAAAGCGGTTGAACACCACCTTGCCGCCGGCGGCGGAAACGATCGTATCGGCAAATTCCTCGAACCAGATCGCCCGGCCCTTGGTGCGTGCATCGCCGGGCATCATCGCCGGAGCCGGGTGCAGGGCATCGAGATAGGTCACGATCGCAGTCGAATCCGCGAGGTTGAAATCGCCGTCTTGTAGTGCCGGAATCTTGCGGAACGGGCTGGCCGCGGCGAATTCGGGCGATGGGCTGCGCGGGTTGGCGGGCAGGGCCTCCACCACGATGCCCTTTTCGGCGGCGACGAGGTGAACCTTGCGCACGAACGGCGAAAGCGGAAAGCCGAAGACCTTCATCCAAATTCTCCCGATGAGTCGTTTTTTGCAACGCAAAGCTTATTGCAGCGCGCCGCGCGCGCGTATAGGCGAGATGCGCGATGACCAATTCTTCCAGCCAGCTCGACACTTCCGGCACCACCATTCTCGAAGCACCCGATCGCGAGATCGACGTGCGCGAGATGTTCGGGATCGACATCGACATGAAGGTGCCTGCCTTCAGCGTGGCCGATGAACGCGTGCCCGATACCGATGACGCCTATGTCTTCGATCCGGACACCACGCTCGCGATCCTGGCGGGGTTTGCCTACAACCGCCGCGTGATCGTGCAGGGCTATCACGGCACCGGCAAGTCGACCCACATCGAACAGGTTGCAGCCCGCCTCAACTGGCCGTGCATGCGCATCAACCTGGACGCCCACATCAGCCGCATCGACCTGATCGGGCGCGATGCGATCGTGCTGCGCGATGGTTTGCAGGTTACCGAATTTCGCGAAGGGCTGCTGCCCTGGGCGCTGCAGCACCCGGTGGCGCTGGTGTTCGACGAATACGACGCGGGCCGTCCGGACGTGATGTTCGTGATCCAGCGCGTGCTGGAAACCGAAGGCAAGCTGACCCTGCTTGACCAGAACCGCGTGATCCGGCCGGACAAGTATTTCCGGCTGTTTGCAACCGCCAACACGGTTGGCCTCGGCGACACCTCGGGCCTCTATCATGGCACCCAGGCGATCAACCAGGCGCAGATGGACCGCTGGAACATCGTGGTTCAGCTCAATTACCTTCCGGCCCAGGTCGAAAGCGAAATCGTCCTGAAGAAGGTGACCGATGCGGCGCCGGACGTGGTGGCCAACATGGTCAAGGTGGCGGACCTGACCCGTCAAGGCTTCATCAACGGCGATATTTCCACCGTGATGAGCCCGCGCACCGTGATCACCTGGGCGCAGAACACCGCGATCTTCAAGGATCCGGGCTTTGCCTTCCGCCTCTCGTTCCTCAACAAGTGTGACGAGACCGAGCGGATGCTGGTGGCCGAATACTATCAGCGCGTGTTCGGCACCGAACTGCCCGAAAGCGTCGTCGCCAAGGCCTGAACCGCCGCGACGCAGGCATAACAAAACGGCCCCCGGAGACGATCCGGGGGCCGTTTTGGTTTGGGCAGGCGAGTAGCCTTTATGGCACCACGAGATATTTTTCGCCGGTGCGCCGCGCGTTGTATTCGCTCACCGCTTCGCGGGTCAGCATTCCTTCAAGGCTGACCCGGGCCTTGTAGTGGCTGGCGAAGGTGGTGGTGAGATCCTTCATCACCCGCGCCCGCATCCTTGCCACAATGTCGGGGCCGGCCTTCATCATGAACGGGGTCAGCAGCCACCCGGCCAGATCCCAGGTCAGGCCGAAGGCGCGGTTGAGCACCGTCGGCCCGAGATCGAGCGCGCCATAGATATAGACCTTCTTGGCCTCGGACGAACCATAGCGGCTGAATGCGGCGCCGCGGCTGGCGGCGGCTTCCATCGCGGTGAGGATCTGGCCTGCCAGAGTGCCCCCGCCGATCGGATCGAACCCGATCATCGCCTTGGTTTCGGCAATTGCGTCGATCAATCGGGGCATGAAATCGGCATCGGTCATGTTGAGCACGTGGGTGGCGCCCAGATCCTTGAGCAGCTTCACCTGGGCCTCGCTGCGCACGATGTTGACCAGCGGGATATTGTCCTCGGCGCAGATCTTGACCAGCATCTGCCCCAGGTTCGAGGCGGCGGCGGCGTGGACGATGCCGGTGAAGCCTTCGAGCTTCATCGTTTCGGTAAAGCCCAGCGCGGTCATCGGGTTGACGAACGAGGAGGCGGCCTGTTCGGCGGTGACGCTGTCATCCACGGGAAAGGCCATGGTGGTGTCGGCCAGGGCATAGCTGGCATAGGCCGTGCCCGGCACGCAGGCG
This sequence comes from Novosphingobium sp., assembly GCA_041915005.1. Taxonomy (GTDB): domain Bacteria; phylum Pseudomonadota; class Alphaproteobacteria; order Sphingomonadales; family Sphingomonadaceae; genus Novosphingobium. Next base: position 9,116 of record JAYSCF010000034.1, on the reverse strand, counting down.
ATCCGCTTGCCCATCAACTGCTCGGCCCCTTCGCCGGCGGCAACCACGATCCCGGCGGCCTCGTTGCCGGCCGGCATGGCCAGGCCATGGCGGGCCTTCATCGCGCGGGTGGCATTGGCCGGCATCTGCGCCACGACCTTGCCCGGCGAATAGACCGCGTTGTCGGTATCGGCCGAGGCGAACAGCAGCCCGAGGTCGGACGGGTTGATCGGGGTGGCTTCCACCTTGATCAGCACCTGGCCGGGCTTGGGCGCATCCCAGGTCTTGTCGTTGAGCTGGACGGTCAGCGTGCCGTCTGCATCGAGCTGGGTGGTCAGCTGCTTGCCGGTGAAGGTCATGGTCTTGTCTCCCGAATCTGTGCCGCCGTGATCGGCGTTTCGGAATGCAACCTAACCGGTCACTCGCCGGGGTAAAGCGCCTTGGTGAAGTAGAGCCCGTCGCTCGGCGCATTGAGGCCCAGCGCCTGCCGGTCGCGCGCGGCCAGCGCTTCGCCAACCTGCGCCTCACGCCAGCGGCCCATGCCGACCAGCGCCAGGCAGCCCACCATCGAGCGGACCTGATGGTGCAGGAAGCTGCGCGCGGCGGCATGGATGTGCACTTCATCACCGACCCGTTCGACAGCAAGCCGGTCGAGCGACTTCAAGGGGCTTTGTGCCTGGCAGTGGGCCGAACGGAAAGTGGTGAAGTCGTGCCGCCCGACCAGCGCCTGGGCGGCGCGGTGCATGGCTTCGGCGTCAAGCGGCTGGTGGACTTGCCAGGCGCGGTTGCGCTCCAGCGTCAGGGGCGCGCGGCGGTTGGCGATGCGGTAAAGGTATTCGCGCCCCAGGCACGAAAACCGGGCGTGCCAATCATCCGCCACGATCCCGCAATCGAGCACGGCCACGGGATCGGGACGCAGGTGATAGTTGAGCGCCTCCATCAGGCGGAACGGCTCGATCGGCTTGGCGATGTCGACATGGGCCCGCATGGCCAGCGCATGGACTCCGGCATCGGTGCGCCCGGCTGCGTGCATGATCGCGGCCTCGCCGGTCACGGCCTGAACCGCCTCCTCGACCGCCTGCTGCACCGAGGGGCCATGGGCCTGACGCTGCAGCCCCATGAACGGGGTGCCATCGAATTCCAGGGTGAGCGCGAAGCGGGTCAAGCGATGCGCGTCCCGGCTGGTATGGCGCGCCCGCGCAGGAACGCCTCGCGCTCCATCACCGGGCGGCCTGCGCGCTGGATCAGCACCGGGCGGATCGCGCCGTGGCCGCAGCCGATCGTCAGGCCATCATCCAGCGTATGGCCCGGCGCGCCTTCGCGGCCGATAACCTCGCATTGCAGCACGCGGTAACGCTCGCCCTCGAATTCGAAGAAGGCGCCCGGCGCCGGGGCAAAGGCGCGCACCTGCCGCTCGATATGTTCGGCCGCGCGGGTGAAATCGATCCGGCTTTCGGCCTTGTCGATCTTGTGGGCATAGGTCACGCCAAGGTCCGGCTGGGGCAGGGCGGCGTGCCCCGCCAGATCGGCCAGCACTTCGGCCATCAGCGCGCCGCCTGCAGCAGCCAGTTCGCCGGTCAGTTCGCCCGCCGTCTTGGCGTCAACCGGGGTGCGGCAGGTCGCCAGCATCGGCCCGGTATCAAGGCCCTTTTCCATCTGCATGATGGTCACCCCGCTGACCGCGTCGCCGGCCAGGATCGCGCGCTGGATCGGCGCGGCGCCGCGCCAGCGCGGCAGCAGGCTGGCATGGATGTTGAGGCAGCCGTGGCGCGGGGCATCGAGCACCGCCTGGGGCAGGATCAGACCATAGGCCGCAACCACCGCGACATCGGCGCCAAGCGCGGTGAACTCGGCCTGTTCGGCCTCGCCCTTGAGCGACACCGGATGGCGCACCATGATTCCGCGGGCTTCGGCCTCGCGCTGGACGGGGGAGGGCTGCAATTGCTTGCCCCGCCCGGCCGGGCGCGGCGGCTGGCTATAGGCGCAGACGACTTCGTGCCCCGCCTCGACCAGATGGACGAGCGCGGGAACCGCGAAATCGGGGGTACCCATGAAGATGACACGCATGGTGGCTTTGCCTTTCCTTGGGTTGCGCCCTATCTGTCGCGTCATGGCATCGCAAGAGATCGAAACGCTGACCACCGCCTTGTCGCGCCTCCCCGGGCTGGGGCCGCGTTCCGCGCGCCGCGCCGTGCTGTGGTTGATCAAGCGCCGGGAAACCTCGCTGCTGCAATTGCTCGATGCGTTGGCGGCGGTGCGCGGCACGCTGGTTGAATGCGCCACCTGCGGCAATGTCGATACCAGCGATCCTTGCGCGATCTGCGCCGATCCGCGCCGTGACCAGCGTTCGCTCTGCGTGGTCGAGGATGTCGCCGATCTCTGGGCGCTTGATCGCGCGCGGCTGTTTACCGGGCGCTATCACGTACTGGGCGGGCGGCTGTCCGCGCTCGAAGGGGTGCGGCCCGAGGATCTCACCATTGGCAGCCTGATCGAACGGGTATCGCAGGGCGGGATCGATGAAGTGGTGCTGGCGATGAACGCCACGCTCGAAGGCCAGACCACCGCGCATTACATCGCCGAACGGCTCGAAGCCTATCCGGTGCGGATCACCCAACTGGCCCATGGCCTGCCGGTGGGGGGCGAGCTCGACTATCTCGACGAAGGCACGCTCGCCCAGGCGCTGCGCGCCCGCCGCCCGGTGGGGTAGCGGTGGCTTGATAGTCGCGCGTTTCGGCCCTATCTGCGCCGCATGGCTATCCGCGAAATTATCGAAGTTCCCGATCCGCTGCTCAAGCAGATCTCGGCCCCCGTCACCGCGTTCGATGACGAGCTCAAGACGCTCGTCGCCGACATGTTCGAGACGATGTACGATGCCCCCGGCATCGGTCTGGCCGCGATCCAGGTGGGCGTGCCGCTGCGCGTGCTGGTGATCGATCTCCAGCCCGACGATCCCGATGCAGAACCCGAAGTGTGCACCGCCCACGGCGGCCACCATCACACCCATCAGCCGACCAAGAGGGAACCCCGGGTGTTCATCAACCCGGAAATTCTCGATCCCTCGGAAGAGCATACGGTCTACCAGGAAGGCTGCCTGTCGGTTCCCGAAATCTACGCCGATGTCGAACGGCCTTCGCGGATTCGCGCGCGCTGGCAGGATCTTGATGGCAAGGTCCACGAGGAAGAAATGGACGATCTGATGGCCACTTGCCTTCAGCACGAAATGGACCACCTCGAAGGGATCCTGTTCATCGACCATCTCAGCCGGCTCAAGCGGCAGATGGCGCTCAAGAAGCTGGATAAGCTGCGCAAGCTTGGCTGATAGGGCTGGCGTTCCCGGTCCGTTCCGTCTAGCGTGGCGGAATGGATAGCCAGATTCTGACCTTCGTCCTGTTGTTCCTCGCACTGTGTGGGGGGCTGGCGCTTGGCTGGTTCTTCGGCTCGCGCCCGGCTGCGGGCCTGGCCGCACGGCTGGCCGAGGCCGATGGGCAATTGCGCGAACTCGACGGGCGGTTCCACCAGGCGGTCAAGGAACTGGGCGATGCCTCGATCGAACTGGCCACGATGAAGGCCAATGCCGCCCATTTCGATGAACAGAAAGCCGCGCTGATCGCGGCGCAAGACAGCCTCAAGCGTGAATTCGAAGCCGCTGGGGCCAAGGTGCTGCACCAGGCGCAGGAAATGTTCCTGCAGCGCGCCCAGGAACGCTTCACCCATTCCGAGGAAAAGAGCGCGGAACGCCTGAAGGCGCTGCTTACCCCGGTCGATGAACGCCTGAAAAGCTATGAGGCGCAGGTCGCCCATCTCGAAAAGCAGCGGGTCGATGCCTTTGGCCAGCTGTCGGGCGTGATCGATGAAATGCGCAAGGGCCAGGACGCCGTTCGGGCCGAGGCGGCGCGGCTGGGCAATTCGCTGCGCAATGCCCCCAAGGCGCGCGGACGCTGGGGCGAACAGCAACTGCGCAACGTGCTCGAACAGTGCGGCCTGGCTGAACACACCGATTTCATCACCGAACATTCGATTGATACCGAGGATGGCCGGCTGCGTCCCGATGCGGTGATCCGCATCCCGGGGCAGAAAAGCCTGATCGTCGATGCCAAGGTTTCGCTCAACGCCTACCAGGAAGCCTTCGAGGCGCAGGACGAACTGGCCCGCGAAGCTGCGCTGGCGCAGCACGTCGCCTCGATGCGGGGCCATGTGCAGCAGCTTGGGGCCAAGAGCTACCAGAGCCAGTTCGAGGACGCGCCCGACTATGTGATCATGTTCGTGCCGGGCGAACACTTCGTCGCCGCCGCGCTTGAACACGATCCCTCGCTGTGGAACTTCGCGTTCGAACGCCGCGTGCTGCTGGCCACGCCGACCAATCTGGTGGCGATCGCGCGCACCGTGGCGATGGTCTGGTCGCAGGACAAGCTGGCGCAGGAAGCTATCGAGATCGGCCGGCTGGGCAGCGAAATCTACGATCGCATCGCGGTGGCGGCCGAACACCTCAAGCGGGTGGGGTCGGGGCTGGAAGGCGCGGTCAACAATTACAACAAGTTCGTCGCCAGCTTTGAACGCAACGTGATGACTTCGGGCCGGCGCCTGCGCGACAAGGGCGTGGCGATCGGCAAGCGCGAGATTGAGGACGTGCCGATGGTTGAAGCCGCGGCGCGTCACGGCGAGGTAGCGGCCTTGCCGGCTGACGGGGATGCCGCCTAGCCAGCGGGCTCCAGTTCGGCCACGTGGACGCCGCTGTTGATCAGCAGCTTGCCGGGATCGATCTGATATTCGGGCGATGCGGAGAGCAATTGCGCCACGGCGCGTTCCTGCTCCATCACCCCGTCGCACCACATCTGGGTGGAGACCAGCGGGCCGACTTCAAGCCGGTCCCCGGTGATGGTCAGCTTTCCGCCAAGGCCGTTGCAGCCAAGGTTGGCGCTGATCCGGTCCTTGGCAATCACCAGCCGGGTGGTGCCCGATACCGGCTTTTGCCCATCGATCAGCACAAAGCGCCAGGCGCCGGGCTGGAGCCGCGTGGGCGCGCCGCTGGCGGTGGCGCAGGCGGCCAGCAGGAGCGGCAGGGCGAGAGGAGCGATTCGCCGGATCATGCCGCCGGTTGTGCCGGCGCGTGCCTGATCGCTGGCTGAACGGCTCAGCGATCGAGCGCGGCCAGCGCCTCGTAGGCGAGCACCGCGCCAGCGACTGCGGCGTTGAGGCTGTCGGCCCGGCCCTTCATCGGCATGGTCACCCGCAGGTCGCAGGCCAGTTCATACTCTTCGGGCAGCCCGCGTGATTCGTTGCCGACCATCAGGAAGCACGGCGCGGCATAGGGCGCGCTGCGATAGGGCTGGGCATCGCGCAGCGAAGCGGCAACCAGTTGGCCGCCATGCTCCGAACCGGGGCCCGAGCGCAGCCACGGCAGGAATTCGTCCCAGCGGGCCTGGGCAATTTTTTGCGTGAAGACCGCACCCATGCTGGCGCGCACGGCTTCGACTGAAAAGGGATCCGCGCAGTCATCGAGCAGGATCAGTCCGCCTGCGCCAACCGCATCACCGGTGCGCAGCATCGTGCCGAGGTTGCCCGGATCGCGCAGCGCCTGCGCGACCAGCCAGATCTTGGCCGAGGCGCGATCGAGCGCGGCCAGGCTGGTGTCATATTCGGCAAAGACCCCGGCCACTGCCTGGGGATTGTCCTTGCCGGTCACCTTGGCGAGAATGTCCTCGCTCATTTCGAGCACGTCGCCGCCCGCGGCCAGAACCTCGGCTTCAAGCGCATCGAGCAGCGGGTGGGGATCGCGGGTGCTGGCCATGACCAGCATTTCGGGCAGGTGTCCGCATTCGCGCGCATCGGTCAGCAACCGCAGCCCTTCGGCCAGGAACTTGCCGGCAGCCTTGCGGTGCTTCTTCTCGCGCAGCGAGCGAAGGTATTTGACCGTGGGGTTCGAAAAACCGGTGATCTGGCGGCGCTGATTCACGCCTCAGTCCTCGCCGAAGCCGTCCTTGACCAGGCCGACGAGCTTGGTGAGCGCGATGTCCGAAGCATCGCCCGCCACCACGATCTCGATCGTGTCGCCCTTGGCCGCGCCCAGCATCATCAGCCCGAGGATCGAGCCGCCGGCGGCATCGGCGCCGTCCTTGCTGACCCGCACATCGACCCCGTCGCCCAGCTTGACCACGGCGTTGACGAACTTGGCGCTGGCCCGCGCGTGGAGCCCCCGGTTGTTGATGATCTCAACGCTTTCGCGTGCCTCGGCCATGGTTTGCCCCCGTCTACGCGTCCTGCCCCAGGAATTCCGAGGCGATGGTGATATAGTTGCGGCCCGCATCGCGCGCGGCAATCGTGGCCGCGCCAAGATCCATGCAGCCGCGCGCCTTGGCGAGGCGGATCAGCATCGGCAGGTTGATCCCGGCGATCACTTCGATCTTGCCCTTCTGCATCAGCGAAATGGCCAGGTTCGAAGGCGTGCCGCCGAACAGGTCGGTCAGGATGATCACCCCGCTGCCCGAATCCACGGCTTTCACCGCATCGGCGATTTCGCGGCGGCGCGCTTCCATGTCGTCATTGGGGCCGATGCACACCGTGGCAACGGCATCCTGCCGGCCGACGACGTGCTGCATCGCGTGGACGAATTCTTCGGCCAGTTTGCCGTGGGTAACCAGGATCAAGCCGATCATGCCGGATTGTCGCTCCGAAGTGCCGGGCCGGGGGACTGCCCCGGCGCGGGAAATCTATCTGCAAAGTGGCGCCGGGCCATGCCGTTGAAGCGGGCCAGCGTCAATGTTTTCCTTCCACCAGATCGGCGGCGCGCGCGGCCAGGTTGCGGTGGAACAGCGCGGGGGCATAGCCCGCCTCGCGCAGCGCCGCCGCGATCTGTTCGGCGGTAAAGACCGAGCGGTGCCGCCCCCCGGTGCAGCCGAAGGCAATGTTGACGTAAGCCTTGCCCTGGGCCTGGTAGCGCGGCAGCAGCAGCAGGATCAGGTCGCGGATCCGGGCAAAGGCTTCGGCAAAGGCAGGATCCTTGCGGATGTGATCGCCCACGGCCGGATCGATCCCGGTCTGCGGGCGCAGCGCCGGATCCCAGTGCGGATTGTCAAGGAAGCGCATGTCGAACACCAGGTCCGCGATCGGCGGCATCCCGCGCGAAAAGCCGAAGCTGGTGACCGTGACGGTCATCGCCACCGGGGCTTCGCGCTGGAACCGTTCGCGGATCGCCTGCTGGAGATCGTGCGAGGTGAAGTCGCTGGTCGAAATCACCATGTCGGCCCAGCGCCGCAGCGGCTCCAGCGCCTCGCGCTCGGCGGCGATGCCGCTGGCGGCGGGCAGGTCTTGCGCCAACGGATGGCGGCGGCGGGTTTCGTTGTAGCGGCGTTCCAGTTCCGCCCCGGCGCAATCGAGGAACAGCGTGGTCAATTCGATGTCGGGGCGCTGGGTCAGGCGCTTGACCCGGTCGATGACCTTGTTGGGATCAAACCCGCGGGTGCGCGAATCGAACCCGATGGCGAGCGGCGCGCGAACATCGCCGGCAGGCTGATCGGGGCTGTCGATCAGGCGATCGAGCAGGCGGATCGGGAAATTGTCGATCGTCTCCCAGCCAAGGTCTTCGAGCACCTTGAGGGCAGTGGTCTTGCCCGCGCCAAGCAGGCCGGTGACCAGCAGCACGCGCTGGCGGGGGGCGGGGGAGATGGAATCGCTCATCGACAAGGCTTTATGTGGGCAGGCTTGGCGCGAAAGGGAAGGGGCAAGGGCAGGTTTCCACCGGTCATCCCGCCGGCGCGGCCAGGCCCCAGCGGGCCAGCGCGGCCTCGGCCCTGAGCGCCAGCACCGGGCTGTCCGGCCAGAGCTGTACCAGCGGCAGCATGATCCCGCCGCGCTGGGTCTGCCGCGCTGCATCGATGAAGCGCGGCGCCTCGGGATCGAGCTGCAGCACCAGGGCTACGGGCACGTCGTGGGCCGTTGGATAGGTCAGCAGCCCGACATTGCGCACCTCGATCAACCCGGCGATCGCCGGGGCAGGGCTGACCCGCAAGCACCCGTCCGTGGCGGCCAGGCTGACCCCGTCATCGCCAACCAGCACCGCGCCGCGATCGATCAGGGCGAGCGCGAGGCTTGATTTGCCGCTGCCCGGCGGGCCTTCGATCAGCACGCCGCGCCCATTGATCGCCACGCAGCTTGCCTGGTGCAGCGCGCTCATTCGCTGTCCTCGGGCAGCGGCAGCGACAGCACAAGGCATGCGCCGGGCGCGCCGTCGCCGCGATCGCGCGCGGTCAGGGTGCCGCCGTGGGCTTCGGCAATGGTCCGGGCGATGGCCAGGCCCAGCCCGGAATGGCTGCCGAATTCCTCGCCCGAGGGGCGCAGCGAATGGAACCGCTCGAACACCTTTTCGCGGGCTTCAGCCGGGATGCCGGGGCCATCGTCCTTGACGGCCAGGTCCAGTGCGCCCGGCACATGCGCCAGCGTTACCCGGACCCGGCCGCCGGGAGGCGAAAACGAGATCGCGTTGTCGAGCAGGTTTTCGAGCACGCGCACCAGCCGTGCGGCATCGCCGGGCACTTCCCATGGGCCGTTGCCAAGCGGGGCAAGATCGACATCGCAATCGCGGTTGGCACCGCGTTCGGCGCGGGCGCCCAGCAGCGTGCGGGTCAGCGCCAGCAGGTCGACCGGATCGAACCGGGTGCGGCTGAGTTCGGCGTCGATCCGGCTGGCTTCGGCGATTTCGGTGACGAGCCGGTCGATCCGCTGCACATCGTGGGCGGCAATCGCGCCCAGTTCGCGGCGCAGCTGCGGATCGGTCACCTTGTCGAGCGATTCGAGCGCGCTGCGTAGGCTGGCGAGCGGGTTCTTGATTTCGTGGGCGACATCGGCGGCGAAGGTTTCGACCGCGTCGATGCGTTGGCGCAGCGCCGTGGTCATGTCCGAAATGGCGCGGGCCAGCATCCCGATCTCGTCGCGCCGGCGGGGCAGGCGCGGCACCACCACCTCGCGTTCGCGCCCCAGCCGCACCCGCACCGCCGCACGAACCAGTGTGCGCAGCGGCTGGACAATGGTGCGCGCCAGGAACAGCGAGAGCTGGATCGAAATCAGCAGCGTGATCGCCACCACGATCGCCAGCGTCTGGCGGGCATCGCGGACCGACTGGGTGATATCGGTGGCGTTGCGGG
>JAYSCF010000033.1:0-12392 GCA_041915005.1 Novosphingobium sp. | reverse complement strand
CAACAACGTCCGCATTCCGGCCAGCAACATGCTGCTGGGCGAAGGCCGCGGGTTCGAGATCGCCCAGGGCCGCCTCGGGCCGGGCCGGATCCATCACTGCATGCGCACCATCGGCGTGGCCGAGGAAGCGCTGTCGAAGATGGTGCGCCGCCTGCAGTCGCGCGTTGCCTTCGGCAAGCCGCTGTCGTCGCACTCGGTGTGGGAACAGCGCATTGCCGAAGCCCGCATCGACATCGAATGTTCGCGTCTGCTGTGCCTCAAGGCGGCCGACATGATGGACAAGGTCGGCAACAAGGCTGCCCAGGGCGAGATCGCGATGATCAAGATCCAGGCGCCGCGCATGGCGCTCAAGATCATCGACGATGCGATCCAGGCCCACGGCGGCGGCGGCGTTTCGGAAGACTTTGGCCTGGCCAAGTCCTATGCCGGAATCCGCACCCTGCGGATCGCTGATGGCCCGGACGAAGTCCACGCCCGCTCGATCGCCCGGATGGAATTCGGCAAGCACGCCCCGCAGGGCGATGCCGGCCTCAGCTCGGGCGATCTGGGCGTTTCGCGCTGAGCGCATGACTGACGAATACCCCTCCCGCCGCGTGCGGGAGGGGATTTGATGGAGAGAATGATGAAGGCAGCAATCCTCGAGCAATCCGGCAAGCCGCTGGTCATCGACCAGCTCAGCATTGCCAAGCCCGGCCCGCACGAAGTGCTGATCCGCACCGCGGCCTGCGGGCTGTGCCATTCGGACCTGCACTTCATCGAGGGCACCTATCCCCACGCCATGCCGTGCGTCCCCGGCCACGAGGCCGCCGGGATCGTCGAGGCGGTGGGCGGCGAGGTCCGCACGGTCAAGGTTGGCGATGCGGTGGTGACCTGCCTTTCGGCCTTCTGCGGCCACTGCGAATTCTGCGTCACGGGGCGCATGTCGCTGTGCCTGGGTGGCGACACCCGCCGCAAGCCGGGCGAGCCCCCGCGCCTGACCCGCACCAGCGATGGTGCGGTGGTCAACCAGATGCTCAACCTTTCGGCCTTTGCCGAAATGATGCTGATTCACGAACACGCCTGCGTGGCGATCAACCCCGAAATGCCGCTCGACCGGGCCGCCGTGATCGGCTGCGCGGTGACCACGGGCGCGGGCGCGGTGTTCAACGCCTGCGAACTGACCCCCGGTGAAACCGTGGCCGTGGTCGGTTGCGGCGGGGTGGGCCTCGCCACGATCAACGCCGCGAAGATCGCAGGTGCTGGCCGCATCATCGCCGCCGATCCGATGCCCGAAAAGCGCGAACTGGCGCTCAAACTGGGCGCGACCGACGTGATCGATGCCGCATCGCCCGATGCCGCCGCGCAGATCCTCGAGCTGACCAAGGGCGGGGTTGATCACGCGATCGAAGCGGTGGGCCGGCCTGCTTCGGCGCAGCTCGCGGTCAGTTCGCTGCGCCGCGGGGGTACCGCCACGATCCTTGGCATGCTGCCGCTCAACGAAAAGGTCGGGCTGGGCGCGATGGAACTGCTCTCGGGCAAGAAGCTGCAAGGCTCGATCATGGGCGGCAACCGCTTCCCGGTCGATCTGCCGCGGCTGGTCGATTTCTACATGCGCGGCATGCTCGATCTCGACACCATCATCGCCGAGCGCATCCCGCTTGAGGCGATCAACGAGGGCTTCGACAAGATGAAGGCAGGCCATTCGGCCCGCTCGGTCATCGTGTTCGATCAGTGAGGGCACCATGAGCCAGGCACCTGCAATCAACGCCGAAGCGGATTTCACGGGTACGGTCGAGCCGGAAGGCGCCGACCGGCTCGACACGGCCAAGCTGACCGAATGGATGGACGCCAATGTTGCCGGCTTCAAGGGGCCGCTCGAGCTGACCAAGTTCAAGGGCGGCCAATCGAACCCGACCTACAAGATCGAAGCGCCGAGCGGGAACTATGTGCTGCGGCGCAAGCCGTTTGGGCCGTTGCTGCCATCGGCCCATGCGGTCGACCGCGAATACAAGGTTCAGGCCGCGCTGGCCAAGGCTGGCTGGACCGTGGCCCCGCAATATGGCCTGTGCACCGATGACAGCGTGGTGGGCAGCTGGTTCTACGTGATGGGCATGGTCGATGGCCGGACCATCTGGGACGGGTCGATGCCCAACGATACCCCCGAGTACCGCCGCGCCACCTACAACGCGATGATCGATACCCTGGCCGGACTGCATGCCGTGGACGTCGAGAAGGCCGGCCTGTCGGACTATGGCAAGCCGGGCAACTATTTCGGCCGCCAGGTCGAACGCTGGACCAAGCAGTACAAGCTCGCTGAAACCGAGCACATGGAATCGATGGAACGCCTGATCGCGTTCCTGGGCGAAACCCTGCCCGAGCAGACCCGCACTAGCGTGGTTCATGGCGATTACCGGATCGACAACATGATCTGGGCCAAGACCGAGCCCAAGGTGCTTGCCGTGCTGGACTGGGAGCTGTCGACGCTGGGCGATCCGCTGGCCGATTTTACCTATGTCGCGATGGCCTGGGTGACCGAGAACGGCGGCCGCAGCGGGGTGATGGACCTTGATCGCAAGGCGCTGGGCATTCCCGAACTTGATGAAGTGGTCGAACGCTATTGCGCCGCCACCGGCCGCACCAGCGTGCCCGACATGAACTGGTATTTCGCCTACAACTTCTTCCGCCTTGCCGGGATCATGCAGGGCATCAAGAAGCGGGTGATCGATGGCACGGCCAGTTCCGCCCACGCCAAGGCCATGTCCGAACGCGTGCAACCGCTGGCTGACAAGGCTTGGGAATTCGCGGTCAAGGCCGGCGCCTGATCGCCGTGCCGCATTGAGCGGACCGGCAGGCCTAGAACCGGCCGGTCCAGCTCAGCGCCAGCCCCGTGTCATCGGGCAGGCTGGCATAGTGCCCGGGATCCTTGCGATAGAACAGGCTGGCCATCGCCGCGCCGTTCCATAGCGGTGCGCGCCAGATCAGTTCGGCATCGATCTCGCGGCCCTTCGGGGCGAGCGAGAGGCGGCTCGCGGCGAAGCTCGGGCTCAAGGTGGCATAGGAATAGTCGACCGGCAGGTTGAGGCTGAGCCCGCCGCTTTCAACCCGCAGCGGCTGCGCCAGGCGCAGTCCCAGGCTGTCTCCGGCCACGATCTGGTCCTCCGCCATGGCGTCGATCGCCCAGGCCGAAGTGACCAGCCGCGATCCGCCCAGCACCGAGCCGCCGGCATGGGCCCAGGTCACGCCGCTGCGCCAGGCCGCGCCAAAATGCCAGCGCCCGGGCTGCCAGGCCGCGCTCGCATCGATCAGCACGCTGTCCGCCCCGCCGGGGCCAAAGCCTTCGTGCAGCCGCGCGCCCAGCACGGTGCGATCCTCGCCCAGCCAGCTGAGGCCCGCCGCGGCCCTGAAATCGCCGCTGCTGCGATCGAGCGCGAAGCCCATTCGCCGCGCCGCGCTGGCCTGGCGGCGTTGGGGCAGGCTGGCGGCGAACTGCACCGGAGCGGCGCTCAGCGCAGAGCCGGTTTCGGCCGACAGGCTGAGCCCCCACGGACCCAGCTGGTGGCGGATCGCATAGCTGGTCTCGCCATTTTCCCCAAAGCCCAGGTCGTCCAGCGGCGCGCGCGCGATCAGGAAGGCGGGCTGCTGGCGGCCCTGGAGCTGCGCGACCAGACCATCGGCACCCTGCGCGAAGCCAAAGGCGAGCTGCGATCCTGGCGCGATCTGCGCGGTGATGCGGCCGGCCAGCACACGTGCGGCTTCGGCGTCGCTGCGTGACAGGCGCAGCGCCCCGGTCCACGGCAGACGCGCCACTTGTCCGCGCGCGTCAACGGTAAAAGCCAGCGAAAGCGCCTGATTGCCCAGCGCCACGTGGCGGGTTTCGGCGGCCAGCGCCGGGCCCAGCCGGGCGGTGTCGCGGGCGGAGCGGAAGCCTGCCCCCAGCTCCACCTTGTAGGCGCGCTGGTAGCCATCGAGCACGATTGCGCTGAGCCCGTTGGCCGCCCCGGTCACGGCATCGCCCATCGGCGCCGAACTGACCAGCGTGGTATCGCCCAGGGGAATTGCCACCGTGCTGCCCGCCAGGCTGGTGCTGCCCTGCGGGGCAAAGGCGGCGGCGATATCCAGAATGCCGCGGCCATAGATCGCATCGGTCCCGCTGGCGCCTGCGTCCCGGGCGCTGCGCAGCAGCAGGTCAACCACCTGCGCCCCGGTCAGCGCGGGAAACGCCTGGCGCAGCAGCGCCGCGGCCCCGGCGATCTGCGGCGCGGAAAAGCTGGTGCCCGAGAACAGATAGATCGAACGCGAGCCATCGGCGTTGGTGACCGTCTTGAGCACGCCGTTGTCATAGACGCAGCAGACCCGCTCGCCGCGCGCCGCCAGATACCAGTTCGCGCCGGTGCCCGCCTTGTTGCTGAAGGACGAGATCGTATCGGTGGCATCGACCGACCCGGCGATGATCACCGCCCCGTTGCCAACCGCCTGCAGCCCCGCGGCGAAGGGATCGGGGTTGGCCGGATCCTTGGCGGGATCGGTTGAAGCGCCATCGTTGCCGGCTGAAACCACGACCACCGCTCCGGCCGCCGTGGCGCTGGCGATCGCGTTGCGCAGCACCGTGTTGGGCGTCGAGCCGCCCAGCGAAAGGTTGATCACCTTGGCTCCGGCCGCCATCGCCGCGGTGACCCCGGTGGCGATGTTGTTGTCGCTGAACGAACAGCCGCTGTCGGGCACGTTGGCGTCATAGGTGGCGCAGGTGCCCGGGGTATCGGCACGGAACATCGCGATGGTGGCGGACCAGGCAATCCCCAGGATGCCGGTATTGTCGCGCGCGGCGGCGGCAACCATGGCAACGTTGGTGCCGTGGTCGTCGTCGGCATTGGTCAGGGTGCGGCTGCCCGCGACATCGTGCGACGTGGCATCGATGCGCCCGGCAAATTCCGGGCTGGTGGCATCGATCCCGGAATCGACGATCCCGATCGTTACCCCCGTGCCGGTATAGCCAGCCGCCCAGGCGGTGACGGCGTTGTGCTGCGCCGGCCCGTTCGAGCGATTGTATTCGGTGGTGATGAAGCTGCTTGTCGGGGTGGCCGTGGGCGTTGGGGTCGGAGTTGGTGTGGGGGTCGGCGTCGGGGTTGGCGTTGGTGTCGGCACCGGCACCGGGGTAGAGCTGACCGCACCGCCACCCCCGCCACAGCCCGCCACCAGCCCCAGCGAGACCAGCGCCGCGATCAGCGGCAGCCGAGCGGTCCGTGCGTGTTCATGCCTGCCCATTACTGGCGATCCCTGGTTGTTGGTGCGACCCGTCTCCGGCCCCCGGTTCCCTGGGGGGTGCCGGAGCGAAGCCATTGCACGAAACGGCCTAGGCGGGAATTTCTTTCCGCTCCATTACGCCGCAAATACTTGCTCACCGCAGCCCCAGGCGATAGGCGCTGGGGTGAATTGCATCCCCGGAGACGCCACAATGACTGCCCAACTTGCCACCGCGATCGAAGCCGCCTGGGAAGCCCGCGATGGGGTGACCCCTGCCAGCACCGACGTGCGCGAAGTGGTCGATGCGGCGCTGGCGCTGCTCGATTCCGGCGCAGCGCGCGTGGCCGAACCCGATGGCCGGGGCGGCTGGCAGGTCAACCAGTGGCTCAAGAAGGCGGTGCTGCTGTCCTTCCGCCTCAACGACAACGCCGTGATCCCGAACGGCGCGGCCGGGGCGCCCGCGTTCGACAAGGTGCCGAGCAAGTTTGAAGGCTGGGACGATGCCCGGTTCCGCGAAGGCGGTTTCCGCGTGGTGCCAGGCGCGGTGGCGCGCCGGGGCGCCTTCATCGGCAAGGGCGTGATCCTGATGCCGAGCTTCGTCAACATCGGCGCCTACGTGGGCGAGGGCACCATGGTTGATACCTGGGCGACGGTCGGCTCCTGCGCGCAGATCGGCAAGCATGTTCACCTGTCGGGCGGCGTCGGGATCGGCGGCGTGCTCGAACCGCTCCAGGCCGGGCCGGTGGTGATCGAGGACAACTGCTTCATCGGTGCGCGCAGCGAAGTGGTCGAAGGCGTGCGGGTGTGCGAAGGCGCGGTGCTGTCGATGGGTGTCTACCTGGGCGCGTCGACCAAGATCGTCGATCGCGCGACCGGCGAGGTCCACATTGGCGTGGTCCCCCCCTATTCGGTCGTGGTCCCTGGCTCGATGCCGGGCAAGCCGCTGCCTGATGGCACCCCGGGCCCGTCGCTCTACTGCGCGGTGATCGTCAAGACGGTCGACGCCCAGACCCGCGCCAAGACCGCGATCAACGATCTGCTGCGCGACTGAGATCGCGTCGGTGGGCTCGAACCTGCTGCTCCAGTTCGCGATTTCGAGCGCGATGGTGGTGGCCTGCGTGGTGATCCACGGGTTCGGCCTGTTCGGGCTCAACCGCGCGCTGCAAAGCGAGGTCGCGCTGGAGCGGCTCAAGCATATCAATCCGCTCTCCCCGCGCGGCGTGGTCTTCACGCTGGGCATCGTGATTGCGATGCTGGCGCTGCACGGGGCGGAAATCTGGCTGTTCGCGCTGACCTATCTGGGGCTTGGCGCGATCCCGGATCTGGAATCGGCGCTCTATTTCTCGACCATCAGCTATTCGACCGTGGGGTACAACGATACCCACGTGATGGCCGAATGGCGCCTGCTGGGCGCGTTCGAAAGCATTCTGGGCATGCTGCAGCTGGGCTGGTCGACCGCCTTCTTCTTCCGCATGCTGGATCGCATCGCGGCACATTGATTGGGGTGCACGCCTTGGGCCGACGCCCGGGGCGCAGCCCGTCAAAAGGTCGTCGCACTTTCCTGCGGGGCATCGCCCTGGTGCGCGGCGGCATAGGCTTCGCAGGCGCGCAGCACGCGCAGGATATTGCCGCTGGCCAGCTTTTCGAGATCCGCCTGGCGATAGCCGCGCCGGGCCAGTTCGGTGAATAGCGCGGGATAGCCGGCGACGTCGCTCATCCCTTCGACCGTGGTTTCGATCCCGTCGAAATCGCCGCCGATCCCGACATGATCGATCCCGGCCAGCGCGACCACATGGTCGATGTGATCGGCCACGCCGGCCACGGTGGTGCGCGGCATGGGATTGGTCTTGTCCCATTCGGCAAGGGCGGCCTTGGCTGCGGCCGGACTTCCCGGGTTGAGCGACTTGAGCCGGGCTTCGGCGGCGCTGCGGGCCGCGTTCCACTGGCGGACCTGTTCGTTGACATAGGCGGGATAGGCATCGACCATCACCACCCCGCCATTGGCCTTGAGGCGTTCGAGCACCCCATCGGCCACGTTGCGCGGCGAACCGTTGATCGCCAGCGCGCCCGAATGGCTGAAGATCACCGGGGCGCCGGCGCTGTCCAGCGCATCGTTCATCGTCGCTTCGCTGGTATGTGACAGGTCGACCAGCATGCCGAGCCGCTGCATCTCCTTGACCACCTGCACGCCGAACGGGGTCAGCCCGTCATGGGCGGGGGCATCGGTTGCCGCATCGGCCCAGCTGATGGTCTTGAAATGGGTCAAGGTCATGTAGCGCGCGCCCAGTTCGAACATCTGGCGCAGCACGCCCAGCGATCCGCCGATCGAATGGCCGCCTTCCATCCCCATGAACGAAGCGATCCGCCCGGCCTTCATCGCCTGCACCGCGCAGGCTGCCGTGGTGCACAGCTGCATGTCGGCCGGGTAGCGTGCGACGAGGCGCTTGGTCACGTCGATCTGTTCAAGGGTGGCCTGCACGGCCTGTGGTTCGGGCAGACTGGCCGAGACATAGACCGACCAGAACTGTGCGCCGACATGGCCCTGGCGCAGCCGCTTGAGATCGGTCTGCATCGGTGCCAGCCCCTTGGCGGGATCGCCGGTGGCGGCGGTGTCGGTGAAATCAAATTTCGCGAGCACATTGCCGCGCCGGTCGCGCAGCTGTTCGGGCACGTCGTTGTGGCCATCGAACACCGGGGCCGCCCGCAGCGCGGCTTCGGCAACCTGTTCAGGGCTGCGCGCGGCAGCGGCCAAGGCGGGCGTGCTCAGCGCCAGGGCAAGGGCAAGCGAGAGAACAGGGCGCATCGGGGCATCATCCTTGGCTGGGTTACAGGCCCAGCCTAGCCGCCGGGCCGGCCTGCGAACAGACGAAATGATGCCCCGCCCGCGCTCAGCCTTCGGCTTCGCGCTCGAATGCGGCTTCGCCGCCGATCCGGGCGGCGAACCGGCCAAGCATGGCCAGCACCACCACCGCGATCATGGTTGCGATGATCGCATAGGAATAGAGCCCGGCCAGATCCTCGCCCAGCCCCAGCCGCGCCAGCGTGGCCTTGATCGCTTCGTTCCAGGCCAGCGCCGCAACCAGCCCGAGCGAGGCCGAAGCAAGCGAGATCATGGTCTGGACCATGGCGCGGGGATGGGTCATGTCGGCGATCCTTTGTGCTGTTAAAACCGTATCTTGGCCTTTCTACCCGGCCCGCCGTCAGGTGCAAGGCACATGCCTATTCGATATGGGACAGCAGAGTGCGCGCATTGGCGGCCAGCGCGGGGGAATCCATGATCGCGGCGCGCTGGGCCAGATCGGCCGCGGCCTGGCAGAACCGTTCGGGCGAGCGCTGGTTCGAAAAGCGGTTGTAGAGCCGGGTCTGGTGGGCATCGAAGCTGCTGCCGTAGCGGCGCTGCTCGGCAGCATAGGCGCTGGCCAGCAGGGCACGGTGATGGCCCAGCATCCGGGCATAGGCCGGGGCAACATTGGCCCGGCTGCGCCCGCGGCAGGTCAGTGCCGCGACGTTGAGCCCGGCGCGCAGGTGCCACAGGCTTTCCGTGCTGGCATCGCCGGCCGGGACGGCGGCGGCGCTGCGGGGCGGTGCGGCAGGATGCCCGCAGCCGGCCAGCAGCAGCGCGGCAAGGGTGACGGCAAGCGTGATGGTGGCGGCGCGGCGGTGCATCGGTGGTTCCTCCCACCGCCGGCTTGCGGTGCGGGCCGGTGCCTCGCAAGGCGGCGCGCACGGCGATGCGCCGGTGCGCCCGGTGCCTGCGGCAAACCCCTTAGTCGCGCCGTGCGAGCAGGCCCTTGATCACCAGGCCGACCGCGCCGGCCATGGCAAAGGACAGCACGATCAGCAGCGCCGAGACGAAGCTTTCTTGCCATGCTGCGGCCTGATGCCCGGCGGCGGTCAACGGCATGGTCTGCGCGCCCGCACCCCAGATCCCGGCCAGCAGCGTTGCCAGCCAGTTGGCGGTGGTGCCGAACGCGAACAGCCGAAAGGTCCACCGCGCCTGACCCGCGGGCAAGGCGACATGGTTCCAAGCCGCCGCCAGTGCGAGCATCAGCGTGCCGTTCATCAGCCCTTCGAGGTGCGAGGCCAGCCCCATGCGCGGATTGGCCATGCCGCCCGAAGCGAAGCCGGTCAGCAGCCCCAGCATCAAGAGCACCGCGCCCAGCAGGGCCAGCTTGCGGGGAATCGTCTCGTCAGTCGGCATGGATGTGTCCCTCTCCTGTTTGTCCCTGCTTGTCGGGAAAGCAGGTGGGCTGGTCAAGCGGGCCGGCAGGTGCCATGGCGGGGGCAGCGAAAGGATCACTGCAATGGCCGGCGACGACGAAGACTATGTGTATGACGAAGACAGCGGCGAATGGCTGCCGGCTTCGGAACTGGCGGCCAAGCGTGCTGCCGAAAGCGCGATCGAAGTGCGCGATGCGGTTGGCAACCTGCTGGCCGATGGCGATGCGGTAACCCTGATCAAGGATCTGACCGTCAAGGGTGCGGGGCAGACGCTCAAGCAGGGCACGGTGATCCCATCGATCCGCCTGACCGGCGATGCGCAGGAGATCGACTGCAAGTATCCGGGCATCAAGGGTCTGGTGCTGCGCGCGGAATTCGTCCGCAAGCGGTGATGGCGGGCTGATGCCGCGCATCGCCACCCTGACGCTCAACCCGGCGATCGATTCGGCGTGCGAGGCCGACAAGGTGTTTCCGACCCACAAGGTCCGCACCTCGGGCGAACGCTATGATCCGGGCGGCGGCGGGATCAATGTCGCGCGGGTGCTGGCCCGGCTGGGCGACCCTGTGGCGGCGGTCTATCTGGCAGGCGGGGTGACCGGCAGCCTGCTGGACGAATTGCTTGAGGGCAGCGGGATCGAGCGGCAGCGCATCGCGATCCACGATCACACCCGGATGAGCCTGACCGTGTTCGAACGGGCCACGGGGCAGGAATACCGCTTCGTCCCCGAAGGCCCGCTGGTCAGCGACAGCGAATGGCAGGCCGCGCTGGATCATTGCGGGGCGCTCGATTGCGACTGGTTGGTGGCTTCGGGATCCCTGCCGCGCGGCGTTCCCGCCGATTTCTTCGCCCGGCTGGCGGCCACCATGGCCCGGCGCGGGGTGGCTCTGGCGCTCGATACTTCAGGCGCGGCGCTGGCCAGCGCGGTGGAGCAGGGCGGGCTGGCCTTGATCAAGCCGAGCCAGGGCGAATTCGAGGCCTTGTGCGGGCGCTCGTTCGCTTCACCCGCTGCGATCGGCGATGCGGCCCTGGCGCTGGTCCATCGCGGCACGGCGGCGCTGGTGGCGGTGACGCTTGGGCATGATGGCGCGGTGCTGGCCCATGCCGGCGGCGTGGAGATCCGGCCCGGTGCCAAGGTCGAGGTCAAGAGCGCGACCGGCGCCGGGGACAGCTTCGTGGCCGGAATGGTCCATGCGCTGGCGGGCGGAGCCGATCCGGCCGCGGCCTTGGGCTGGGGCATGGCGGCGGGTACGGCAGCCGTGCTCAATCCCGGCACGGGCCTGGCCCATGCCCCGGATATCGAGCGGCTGCTACCGCTGTTCGCGTGATCAGCCGGGGGTGGTTTCGAAACCCGGAACCGCGCCCAGATCGACCCAGTGCTGCTTGCTCTTGGTCCAGACCTGGACCTGCGGATTGAAGGCTGAAGTATCGTCGAGCGTGCCGGCCTTGACGAAGACCAGCCCCGGCATTGCGGCGACGCGGCTGAACAGTGGCGACCCGCAGGTGCCGCAGAACTGGCGCAGCACCACGTTGCCGCTATCGCCGGTGTCTTCATAGGTCGTGGGGCTGCCTTCGATGGCAAGCGCGGTTTCGGCCACGCCTTCGATCATCGACCAGGCGCTGCCGGCCTGCTTCTGGCAATTCTTGCAGTGGCAGACCGCCTGCATCATCGGTTCGGCCGTGATCGTATAGCGCACTGCGCCGCACAGGCAGCCGCCGGTCTGGGGAATGGTCATCCGCGCTCCTTTCGTTTGCGCGGAAAAGGTGCGCTGTGCGCGCCGCGCGGTCAAGCCGGACGCAGCGGCGTGGCCGCAGCCGGCCCGGCCACCGTGTTCCAGCGCTCGACCCGCCAGGCGGTGACCAGCCCCTGGGTCACATAGGGATCGGCCTTGGCAAAGGCATGAGCGGCGGTGGGATCGTCCCCCGCGAAAACCAGCAGTGCCTGGCCCGCTCCGTCGAGCGTGCCGCCCAGCAACAGCTCGCCGCGGTCGGCCGCAGCCCAGGCGAGCGCAAGATGCACCTCGCGCAGGGCCGCGCGCCGTTCGAGGTAGTCGGGCGCGAGATCGTAGGTCAGCAGGAAATGGGCCATGGCCTTATTCCGCCGGCAAGTAGACCTCGCCGCCCTTGTCCTTGAACACCTTGCTCATCTCTTCCATGCCCTTTTCGGCATCTTCCGCAGCGATGAAGCCGGTGCTGGGCTGGTTCTGCTTGGCCGCGAAATCGCGCACTTCCTGGCTGATTTTCATCGAGCAGAACTTGGGCCCGCACATCGAGCAGAAGTGCGCGGTCTTGGCGCCTTCTGCCGGCAGCGTCTGGTCGTGATACTGTTCGGCAGTATCGGGATCGAGGCTGAGGTTGAACTGGTCGCGCCAGCGGAACTCGAAGCGCGCCTTGGACAGCGCATCGTCGCGCACCTGGGCCGCCGGGTGGCCCTTGGCCAGATCGGCCGCGTGGGCCGCCAGCTTGTAGGTGACCACGCCAACCTTCACGTCATCGCGGTCGGGCAGGCCAAGGTGTTCCTTGGGCGTGACGTAGCAAAGCATCGCCGTGCCATACCAGCCGATCTGGGCGGCGCCGATGCCGCTGGTGATGTGATCGTAACCCGGCGCGATATCGGTGACGAGCGGCCCGAGGGTGTAGAACGGGGCTTCGCCGCAAGCCTCGAGCTGCTTGGTCATGTTCTCCTTGATCTTGTGCATCGGCACGTGGCCGGGGCCTTCGATCATCACCTGCACGTCCTGTTCCCAGGCGCGCTTGGTCAGTTCGCCCAGCGTGTAGAGTTCGGCGAACTGGGCCTCGTCGTTGGCGTCATAGATGCTGCCCGGGCGCAGGCCATCGCCCAGCGAATAGGCCACGTCATAGGCCTTCATGATTTCGGTGATTTCATCGAAGCGTTCGTAGAGGAACGATTCCTTGTGATGCGCCAGGCACCACTTGGCCATGATCGAGCCGC
>JAYSCF010000032.1:11313-12583 GCA_041915005.1 Novosphingobium sp. | reverse complement strand
GCGCGGATCTTCGTGGATCTGGTCGAGGATCTTCTGGTCGTTGGTATAGGCGTGAACCGTGGTCATCAGGCCGCGTTCGATGCCGATGGCGTCGTTGAGCACCTTGGCGAACGGCGCAAGGCAGTTGGTGGTGCACGACGCGTTCGAGACGACCACGTGATCGGCGGTGAGCTTGTCATGGTTGACGCCGAACACGACGGTGAGATCGACGTTCTTGCCCGGGGCCGAGATCAGCACGCGCTTGGCGCCGGCGGCCAGGTGCTTTTCGCACGAGGCGCGGTCGGTGAAGAAGCCGGTGCATTCCAGCGCGATGTCGATGCCGTTCTTGGCATGCGGCAGGTTGGCGGGATCGCGTTCGGCGGTCACGTGGATGCGCTTGCCGTTGATGATCAGGTCGTTGCCATCGACTTCGACGGTGCCCGAGAACGGACCATGGACGCTGTCACGCTGGAACAGCATGGCATTGGCCTGGGCCGAGGCCAGGTCGTTGATCGAAACGAGTTCGATGTCGTGGTCGGTGCGTTCGAGAATAGCGCGGGCAACATTGCGCCCGATGCGTCCGAAACCGTTGATCGCAACCTTGATCGCCATGTCCGTATCTCCTGCTGTTTAGCGGCCCAGCCGGGCCGTGATCTGGGGCACAATGGCATCAACGCTGATGCCGAAATACTTGTAGAGTTCATCCGCCGGGGCCGAGGCGCCAAAGCGGTCGATCCCGATGTTGAGGCCGTCGATGCCGGTAAAGCGTTCCCAGCCCATGGTGACCCCGGCCTCGACCGAGACCTTGAGCACACCCTCGGGCAGCACATCGGCGCGGTAGGCCGCGTCCTGGGCCACGAACAGTTCGGCGCAGGGCATCGAGACGACATCGGCGCCGATGCCCTGGGCTTCGAGCGCGGCGGCCGTGGCCATCGCGATTTCGACTTCCGAGCCGGTGGCGATCAGCACGACCTTGCGCGCGGCGTCGGCCGCCTTGAGGCGGTAGGCACCCTTGGCCGAGCGGTTGCCCGCGCGGGTCCAGCCTTCATCGCCGGCTCCGCGCAGTTGCGGCAGGTTCTGGCGCGAGAGCGCGAGGACCGACGGCGTGCCGGTGGTTTCCAGCGCCAAGGCCCAGCATTCGGCCGTTTCGATGACATCGGCCGGGCGATAGACGTTGAGGTTCGGGATCATGCGCATCGACATGACATGTTCGATCGGCTGGTGGGTCGGCCCGTCTTCGCCCAGCCCGATCGAATCGTGGGTCAGGACATAGACGACCTGCGCATGCTGC
>JAYSCF010000032.1:0-11303 GCA_041915005.1 Novosphingobium sp. | reverse complement strand
GGCCATGCCGAATTCGCGGATGCCGTAATAGACGTGGCGGCCGGCATAGTTGTCGGCGCCGAAGGGCACGGTCGACTTGGTCTTGGTCAGGTTCGAACCGGTGAGGTCGGCCGAACCGCCCACCAGGTGCGGCAGCTGCTCGGTCAGCGGACCCAGCGCCATTTCCGAAGCCTTGCGGGTCGCGACCTTCTGCGGCGCGGCAACGAGGCCGGCGATGTAGCTTTCCAGCGCCGGCGAAGCGAGCGCCGCCGTGCCGGCCAGCCGCGCTTCGAAATCGGCGCGGGCGGCCGATGCCGCCAGCCGGGCATCCCATGCGCCGCGCGCCGCAGCGCCCTTGGCCCCGACAGCGCGCCAATCGGCGAGGATTTCAGCCGGAACTTCGAACGGCGCCGCCGTCCAGCCCAGATATTCGCGCGCGGCGGCGATTTCATCGGCACCCAGCGGCGCGCCGTGAACGCTGTGGCCGCCCTGCTTGTTGGGCGCGCCCTTGCCGATCACGGTCTTGCAGGCGACCAGCGAGGGACGCGGATCGGCTTCGGCTTCGGCCAGCGCGCGGGCGATGTCGGCAAAGTCATGCCCGTCGCAGCGCACGGTGTGCCAGCCGGTCGCGGCATAGCGCGCGAGGATATCCTCGCAGGTCGACAGCGAGGTATCGCCATCGATCGTGATGCTGTTGTCATCCCACAGCACGTTGAGCCGGCCGAGCTTGTTGACGCCCGCCAGACCGATCGCTTCGTGGTTGATGCCTTCCATCAGGCAGCCGTCACCCGCGACCACCCAGGTCTTGTGATCGACCAGGTCATCGCCGAACACGGCGTTGAGGTGGCGTTCGGCCATGGCCATGCCCACGGCCATCGCCAGGCCCTGCCCCAGCGGCCCGGTGGTGCATTCCACGCCCGGCAGCTCGGTATTTTCGGGATGGCCCGCGCAGACCGAGTGCAGCTGGCGGAAGTTGCGGATGTCCGCCATGGTCGGCGCGGCATAGCCGCTGAGGTGCAGCAGCGAATAGATCAGCATCGAACCGTGGCCGGCCGACAGCACGAACCGATCGCGATCGGCCCAGCGCGGCGTGGCGGGATCAAATTTCAGGAACTGCGAGAAAAGCACCGTGGCAACGTCGGCCATGCCCATCGGCATGCCGGGATGGCCGCTGTTGGCCTGCTGGACCGCGTCCATCGAAAGTGCGCGGATGGCATTGGCCATGGGCGCCAGGCGGGACGGGTCGAGTTGCATAGGTATGTGCTCCCCAAAATCGCAGGAAACGCGTGTGATTCGCGCGCCGCTTCCTTCGCGGAGGCACCGCCCCCCGTCAAGCGCGGCAGGGCCTCAGGGCTGGCGAAGCTGTGGCAAATTACCCGGGGCAGACTTTGCCGTGGCCGCATTATGCTCTAGCCAGGCACCATGACCGGGGCTCAACAGGATCGTAGCAGCCGCGCGCTGGCGCGGATCGAAGCCGCGCTCGCGCGCATCGAATCCGCCAGCAAGGCAGCCGCAGCCCGCCCGCGCGAAGCGGATCTGCAACACTTGCAAAAGCGGCACGACACCCTGCGCGCGGCAGTCCAGGAATCGCTCGGCCAGCTCGACTTGCTGATCGAAGGTGCCCAGGTATGAGCAACCTGACCCTTAAGATCGGCGGGCGCGACTATACCGTGGCCTGCGCCGACGGCGAAGAAGCCCATGTCAGCGCGCTCGGCCGCCTGATCGATGACAAGGTCCAGCAGATGGGCAATGCCGCGCAGAGCGAACCGCGCCAGTTGCTGTTCGCCGCGCTGCTGCTGGCCGACGAACTCCACGAAGCGCGCGGCCGGCCCGGCAGCGCCCCGGCTGCGGCCACGGCCACGCCCTCTGCCGCCACCCCCGCGCCCCAGCCTGCCGCAGACCCGCTGGCCGCCGAGCGCCACGCCGAAGTGCTCGAAGCCATCGCGCTGCGACTCGAAAATTGTGCCGCGGCCCTTGAGGGCTGAGCCACACACGAAACCAACGCGCCTATCGTCACCCCGGACTTGATCCGGGGTCCAGCTACCTGCTGCTGCGCCGTGCGCCCTGCAATCGGGATCCCGGGTCAGGCCCGGGATGACGGCACATCTCAGTAGCCTTGAGGAATCCATCCACGCCCCCTAGATAGGGCCGTGACGGGAACTGCCCGGTGCGAACCGATCGAACATCCCTGAGGCTATAAGCAATCCTTGGGGGCTGTCCCTGGCTGGACCCTGGTCTGGCACATATGGTCCCCACCTGACGTCGAGGCGTCAGAGGATTTCCCCGGTCCGGCCCATGGTGGTCCCGTCACCCATCCCCATCCTGCACGGAGCGCGGCGTGAGCGAAAAACAGGCCTTGCGCCGCGAACTGAAAGAGCGGCGCAAGGCGCACTTTGCCGCGATTCCCGCGATGCAGCGCGGTCTGTTGTTCCGCCGCCCGCCGGGCGCGCTGGTCGATCTTGTGCCCGAAGGCGCGGTCATTGGCGTCTATCACGAAATGGCCGCCGAAGCCCCGGCGGGGCACTATGCGCGCTGGTTCTTCGAGCGCGGCCACCGCGTGGTCCTGCCGTGGTTTGCGGATCGCGCCGCGCCGATGGCCTTTCGCGAATGGACCAATCCCTTTGTCGAGGATCTGCTCGAGGCCGATCCCTTTGGCGCGCGCCAGCCCGGCGCCGCCGCGCCCGAACTGGTCCCCCAGGTCGCCTTCGTGCCGCTGCTCGGCTTTACCGATCGGGGCGAACGGATCGGCTATGGCGGCGGGCACTATGACCGCTGGCTGGCCGCCAACCCTGATACGCTGGCGATCGGGCTTGCCTGGGACTGCCAATTGACCCACAGCCTGCCAACCGAAGCCCACGACATCCACCTCACCGCGGTTGTCACCCCCACTGCCCTTTACGGACCCTTCTGATGCGCAAGGAACCTACGCTCCGCATTCCGCTTGGCATTCTTGGCCTGTTCGCGGCGCTGCTGGTCTATGGCGCGCTGGTGGCCCGCCACATCGCGCCGCTGATCGCCGACTGGCCCGCCCTGGCGCAAACCCCGGTCTATATCGTGCTGGGCGTGGTCTGGCTGTTGCCGCTGCGCCGCTTCCTGATCTGGATGGAAACCGGACGCTGGCGCTAGACCGTAGGTTTAGCTAACTTCTTCCGAAATAATCACGGGAGAATGCATGAAGCGTAAGCTACCTCTGGCTCTGCTGGGCCTTGTCGTCATCGTCGGACTTGGCTTGACGCTGGGTCGCGGCTGGATCGCCCAGCGGGCTTTCGAACGCGCACTCGACCGAAATGTCGGGATAGATCAATCGGCTGCGCTGGGCGATGGACTGCACGCCTATGTCTGCGGCAGCGGCAGCCCGATGCCCGATCCCGACCGCGCCGGCCCCTGCATCGCGGTGGTCGCGGGCAAGCAGGCCTTCGTGTTCGATTCGGGTTCGGGTTCGATCCGCAAGCTGATGCGGATGGGCTTTCCGATGGAACGGATCCAGGCGGCCTTCCTGACCCATCTTCATTCCGATCACATCGACGGCCTGGGCGAACTGATGCTGCAAGCCTGGATCGCAGGCGGGCGCGAAGTGCCGCTGCCGATCTATGGCCCGGCCGGAACCGACAAGGTCGTGGCCGGATTTGATGCCGCCTATGCGATCGACAGTGGCTACCGGATCGCCCACCACGGCCCCGAGATCGCCCACCCCACCGGGTTTGGCGGCACGGCCAGCGTGATTGCACTGCCCGATGGCACCGGCAGCCAGGTGGTCTATGACAAGGACGGGGTGAAGATCACCGTGATCCGGGTGGATCATGCCCCCGTCGCCCCGGCCTTTGGCTACCGCGTCGATTACAAGGGCCGCTCGATCGCACTCAGCGGCGACACGGTCTATGCCCCGAACTTCGTCAGCGCCGCCAAGGGCGTCGACGTGATGTTCCACGAAGCACTCAACAAGCAGATGGTCGCCGCCCTTGGCGCCAAGATGGCCGAACGCGGCCACGCCGCCAATGCCCAGATCATGCACGATATCCAGGGCTATCACGCCAGCCCGGCCGATGCCGCGCGCGCAGCCAAGGAAGCCGGGGTCAAGGCGCTGGTGCTCTATCACCTCGTCCCGCTGCTGCCCTCGCGCCTGATCGAACCGCTGTTCCTGGGCGATGCGCCCAAGGTGTTCGGCGGCACGCTCAAGGTCGGGCATGACGGGATGATCGTCAGCCTGCCCGCGGGCGGAACGGACGTGCGCTTCACCAAGGCCTTTTAGGCCTTGGGCGGAGCCGGATCTGTAAGGAGAAAATTCCCAAGTGGCGCGAGTGACGGGGCTCGAACCCGCGACCTTCGGCGTGACAGGCCGACACTCTAACCAACTGAGCTACACCCGCGCAGCCACTTGGGAGACGCGCCACTAGGCCAGCGTGGCGGGGCTGTCAACACCTTCCCCGCACCGGCCGCGCGCAATTTTTTTCCACACCCTTCCGGCCCTGAATCCGGCCCCGAAAATCGCCTCAATCGGCCAGCAACAGAACCGGGGTTTCGATCAGCCGGCGAACCGCCTGGACGAAGCTGGCTGCGTCCCAGCCGTCCACCACGCGGTGATCGCAGCTGATCGACAGGTTCATCAGCTTGCGCTTGGCCACGCGTTCGCCGCCCAGGCCATCGGGTACGAACATCGGCCGTTCGACGATCCGGTTGGGTCCGATGATCGCCACTTCGGGGCGATTGATCACCGGCGTGGTCGCCACGCCTCCCAGCGGCCCGAGCGAAGTGATCGTCAGCGTCGATCCCGACAGTTCCGCAGAGGTTGCAGTGCCGTTGCGTGCCGCTTGCGCCAGCCGCGCAATCTCTGCCGCCAGCTGCCACAGGTTGCGATCCTGCGCATCGCGGATCACCGGCACCATCAGCCCGCCGGGGGTCTGGGTCGCCATGCCAAGGTGCACCGCACCGTGGCGCGTCACCACCCCGGCCTCATCGTCATAGCGCGCATTGAGCATCGGATAGTCGGGCAGCGCGCGGCAGATCGCGGCGATCAGCAGCGGCAACATGGTCAGGCGCGGCCGATCGCCATGCGCGGAATTAAGCTGCGCGCGCAGCTCCTCCAGCGCGGTCACATCGCATTCCTCGACATAGGAAAAGTGCGGGATGTTCCGCTTGGACGCGGCCATGTTCTCGGCAATGCGGCGGCGCAGGCCGATCACCCGCACCTGTTCATCCGCCCGCTTGCCGCCCGGTGCACGGTAGGCCCCGTTATAGGCCAGGAACGCATCGAGATCGGCATGGCGCAGACGGCCATCCTCGGCCGGACGAACCTGGGCCAGGTCAATCCCCAGCTCCTTGGCGCGGGCCCGCACGGCCGGGCTGGCCAACACCTTGGCGTGAGGTTCAGCCGCCACCGGCGCGGCCTCGGCCACCTTCGGCTCAGGCGGCGGAGCGGCCACCGGCGCCGCGACGGGCGCAGGCTCGGCTTCAACCACCAGCGCCGCGGGTGCGGGCGCGGGAGGCGCATGGGGCACCTCTGCCTCGCCTTCGCCATCGGTTTCGATCACCACCAGCGGCGCGCCGATCGCGAGCATGTCGCCCTCGCCCCCCGCGACCGAGACGATCACGCCCGAAACCGGGCTTTCCATCTCGACCGTGGCCTTGTCGGTCATCACGTCGGCGATCTTGCCGTCTTCCTCGACCCGGTCGCCCACCTTGACGTGCCAGGCGACGATTTCAGCCTCGGCGATGCCTTCACCAATGTCTGGGAGATTGAACGTGAACTTGCCCATGTGCGTTACGCTTTCAGCAGCCGGTCCAGCGCCTCGCCAATGCGGACGGGACCAGGGAAATAGGCCCATTCGAGGCTGTGCGGATAGGGCGTGTCAAAACCCGTCACGCGCTCGATCGGCGCTTCGAGGTGATAGAAGCAGCGCTCCTGGACCAGCGCGGACAGCTCCGCGCCGAACCCGCAGGTGCGGGTCGCTTCGTGGACGATCAGGCATTTGCCGGTTTTCTCCACCGACTTCTGCACAGCCTCGATGTCGAGCGGAACCAGGGTTCTAAGGTCGATGATTTCGGCATCAACGCCCTTCTCGCGGCACACCGCCTCGGCGACGTGGATCATCGTGCCGTAGGCCAGCACGGTCAGCGCCTCGCCTTCGCGCACGATCCGCGCCTTGCCCAAGGGAATCGAATAATAGCCCTCGGGCACCTCGCTATCGGCATGGCGCGCCCAGGGTTCGACCGGCTTGTCGTAGTAGCCGTTGAACGGGCCGTTGTAGATCCGCTTCGGCTCGAAGAACATGACGGGGTCGTTGTCTTCGATCGCGGCGATCAGCAGCCCCTTGGCGTCATGCGGCGTGGCCGGGATCACCGTCTTGAGGCCCGCGACATGGGTAAACAGCGCCTCGGGGCTCTGGCTGTGGGTCTGCCCGCCGAAGATCCCCCCGCCAAAGGGCGAGCGCACGGTAATCGGCGCGATGAACTCCCCAGCCGAACGATAGCGCAGCCGCGCGGCTTCCGAGACGAGCTGATCCAGCCCCGGATAGATATAGTCGGCAAACTGGATTTCCGGCACCGGGCGCAGGCCATACGCCCCCATCCCCACCGCCGCACCGATGATCCCGCATTCGTTGATCGGCGTATCGAACACCCGGTTCTTGCCGTATTTCTGCTGCAGGCCGGCGGTGGCGCGGAACACCCCGCCGAAATAGCCGACATCCTCGCCGAACACGACGACATGGGAATCGCGCGCCATCATCGTATCGAGCGCGTCGTTGATCGCCTCGATCATGTTGAGGCGGCGGGTGGGAGCATCGTGCAGGCTCACCGGGGCTTCCTCCTGGCTCATGATTCCTTCCACTCCGGCCACTTGATCCGCCGCTCGCGCATCGCCTGCTCGCTCTGCTCCTGAAGGTGCCAGGGCAGATCCTCGAACACGTCTTCGAACATGGTGTGGAAGGGATGGTGCAGACCATGGCCCAGCACCCCGTTCTTTTCGGCTTCCTTGGTCGCGGCCTTGACCGCATCGACCAGTTCGGCGTCCATCGCGCGGTGCTGCTCTTCCGACCATTCACCCAGCGCGATCAGGTGGCGCATCAGCCGGGTGATCGGATCGCCCAGCGGCCATTCCTCACGCTCGTGGGCCGAGCGGTACTGGCTCGGATCGTCGGAAGTTGAATGGCCTTCGGCCCGGTAGGTGAAATGTTCGATCAGGGTCGGACCGCCGCCGGCGCGGGCCCGATTCGCCGCCCAGCGCACCGCGGCATAGACCGCCAGCGGATCGTTCCCGTCCACGCGCAGCCCGGCCACGCCATAGCCCACCGCGCGTGCGGCAAAGGTCGCCCGCTCGGCCCCGGCAAAGCCGGAAAAGCTGGAGATTGCCCACTGGTTGTTGACCACGTTGTAGATCACCGCGGCGTTGTAGACCGCGGCAAAGGTCAGCGCAGCGTGGAAATCGCCCTCGCTGGAAGATCCTTCACCAACCCAGCTGGCCGCGATCCGGGTGTCGCCCTTGATCGCGCTGGCCATGGCCCAGCCCGCAGCCTGGGGATATTGGGTGGCAAGATTGCCGCTGATCGTGAAGAAGCTGTGCTCGGCGCTCGAATACATGATCGGCAGCTGCCGGCCCTTGAGCTTGTCGGCGCGGTTCGAATAGATCTGGTTGATCATCTCGGTGATCGGATAACCGCGCGCAATCAGGATGCCCTGCTGGCGGTATGATGGGAACACCATGTCATCATCGGCCAGCGCAAAGGCAGACGCGACGCTGGTCGCCTCCTCGCCGGTGCACTTCATGTAGAAGCTGGTCTTGCCCTGCCGCTGGCCGCGATACATCCGATCATCGAACGCGCGGGTCAGCGCCATCACCCGCAGCATCCGCCGCAGGGTTTCGGCATCCAGCTGCGGATCCCACGGGCCGACCGCGCGATGATCCTCGTCCAGCACCCGCACCAGCGCATCGCACAGCGGATGGGTTTCTGCCGCGGGGCAGGCCTCGTCCGGGCGCGGCGCAGCGCCTGCCGGGGGAATATCGAGCCACGAATAGTCTACCGGATCGCCCGGCCGGAAATGCGGCTCGGGCACATGAAGCGCCAGCGGCGGCAGGTTGCCGCGCGATGCGTTCACGCCATTGGGGTCCTTATCCATAACCCGCTCTCCCGTCGCTGGAGCGCCGTGCGCCTCCAGAAACATATTTCAGATGCGTGTTATTTTATTTCAACGTCAAGACAGAGTCAACTAGACCGCAACCGGCGCCGCTATGTGCTTTTGCGGAGCATAACCGCTGACCGCAAAGTCGTCGATCCGATAGTCGAAAATGCTCGCCGGACGGCGCGCGATCGCCATGGTCGGCACATCACCCGGGGTGCGGGCGAGCTGTTCTTCGACCAGATCGGCATGATTGAGATAGAGATGCGTATCGCCGCCCATCCACACCAGTTCGCCCGTTTCCAGATCGCACTGCTGGGCCAGCATCCGGGTAAACAGCGCCGCACCCCACAGGTTGAACGGCAGCCCCAGCGCCACATCGCAGCTGCGCTGGTAGAGCAGGCACGAAAGGCGCCCATCGGCGACATGGAACTGATAGGTCTTGTGGCACGGCGGCAGCGCCATCCGGTCCAGCTCGGCCACGTTCCAACCCTCGACGATATGGCGGCGGCTGCCGGGATTGTGGCGCAGGCTTTCGACGAGGTCGGCCACTTGGTTCACCCCCTGGGCGCGCTGGCGGAACAGACCCGCTTCGGCTGGCTCGTAAACCGGCCAATCGACCCATTGCTTGCCATAGACCGGGCCAAGATCGCCCCATTGCTGCGCGAACCCTTCATCGGCAACGATCCGCGCTGAAAAGTCCTCGCGGCTGATCGCATCGCCGGTGGCCTTGCGATAGCGATCAAGCGGCCAGTCGGTCCAGATTTCGACGCCTTGGGCGCAGAGCGCACGGATATTGGTATCCCCGGTCAGGAACCACAGGAATTCGCGCGTGGCGGTCTTCCAGTAAACCCGCTTGGTGGTGATCAGCGGCATCGCCCCGCCGGCCAGATCGACCCGGATCTGCGCACCAAACACCGAACGCGTGCCAATCCCGGTGCGATCGACGCGCTCGTCGCCCTGAGTCCAGATGCGGCGCATCAGGTCCAGGTATTGCCATTCCCAGGGCCGATCGTCGCAGGGGGTCATCGCCATGCTCCGTTCCTAGCCCCTGCCCGGCCCAAGCGGAAGCGGCAGCGATGGCGATTCCTGTGGCAAAGCTGGCGCGGCGCTACGGAAACTTGCCTAGGGCCGCATGGCGCAGGCTCTCAATCCGTCAGCACTATTCCCGCTGCCATGACCGCAATCGCCCAACCACACCGCCGCACGCACTGGCTCGACTGGGCTGCGCCGGGCCTGGCCGGGTTGATCGTGCTGCTGGCCGCCGCGGGCTATCCGCGCGGCGGCCAGGCGGCAATGGTGCTCTCTCGCAACGATGCCGCGCTGGCCGCCGGCTGGCCGGTTCAGGGCCGCAGCCGCCTGGGCCAGCACCTGATCATGCGCATGCCCTCAGACCGCGCGGCGCTTGGCGCCCTGATGCGCGGGATCATCCTGGTTGCCGTGCCCGACAGGCTGTGCGGCCCAGCCCCAAAATATGGAAAAAATTGAAATGGATCACCTTCAGGAATTTCGCCGCAAGGGCATTCAGACCCTCGCCGTGCTGTGCTGGCTCTGCGTGGCGATGGCGGGTCTTGAGGCGCTGCTGAACTCGGGCGACGCCCTGGGCTTTGGCCTCAGCGCGGTTCTGGCGCTGGGCCCGACCTGGCTGGCCTGGCGCGGGCGCAGCGATGCGGCGGCCCGGATAACCATGGGGGCAACCCTGCCCCTGTTCGCCGCCGTATTCCTGATGCAGGCCCACCAGCAGGCCTGGCAGACCGATGTCCACATGGTGTTCTTCGCCCTGATCGCGGCCGTGGCGATCCTGGCCGATTGGCGCCCGCTGGTTGCCGCCGCCCTGGTAACCGCCGTGCATCACCTGCTGACCAACTATGTCGCGCCCAGCTATGTCTTTCCCGAAGGCGGCAGCCTGGCGCGCGTGCTGTTCCACGCGGTGATCGTGGTGATCGAAACCGGGGTGCTGATCAAGCTGACGATCGAGCTGGAAAAGCTGGTGATCGGCCAGGCCGCGGCCCAGGCCGAACAGCAAGCCGCCGAGGCCAAGGCCCAGGCGCTGCGCGAATCGATCGATGCCGAACAGCGGCTGGTGATCGGCGCGATCAGCGATCGGCTGCATCTCCTCGCCGGCGGCAACCTTGCCGCACGGGTCGAAGAGACGTTCCCGCCCGCCTATGAAAGCGTGCGCGGCGCGCTCAACCAAGCCTGCGCCGATCTCGAAGCCATGGTCTGTCAGGTCGATGCCTCGACCGGGACGATCCGCACCGGCGCCGCCGAAGTGCGCAGCGCCTCTGACGATCTGGCCCGCCGCACCGAGGAACAGGCCAGTTCGCTCGAACGCATGGCCCACACCACCCAGCGCGTGACCGGAGACATTTCCATCACCGCCGAACGCTCGCTCGAAGCCCGCGACAACACACTGGCGGCCAAGGACAGCGCCGCCCAAGGCAGCCAGGTGGTGGAATCCGCCATCGCGGCGATGCACCTGATCGAACAGTCGGCCAACGAAATCGGCCAGATCATCAGCCTGATCGACGGGATCGCCTTCCAGACCAACCTGCTCGCGCTCAACGCCGGGGTCGAAGCCGCGCGCGCCGGTGATGCGGGCAAGGGCTTTGCCGTGGTGGCCAACGAAGTGCGCGCCCTGGCCCAGCGCAGCGCCGAAGCGGCCCAGACGATCAAGGCGCTGATTCTCTCCAGTTCCTCGCAGGTCGAACAAGGGGTCAAGCTGGTCGGTGAAAGCGGCGCGGTGCTGGGGCAGATCGCCGATCAGGTCAGCACCATCAGCGAGACCATCAGCCTGATTGCCGGATCGGCCCAGGCCCAGGCCGAGGAACTCAAGGCCGTCAGCTCCAACTTTGCCCGGATCGACCTGTCGACCCAGCACAACGCCGCGATGGTCGAGGAAAACAACGCCGCCGCCCATCACCTGCTGGCCGAAGCCGAATGCCTTGGCGAACTGGTCAGCCGGTTCAGCACCGCTGGTAGCCAAACCATCCGGTCGCTCAGCCGCGCAGCATGAGGATTCGCGCGGCAAATCACGCCAAAACCGGCAGCGGGCAAAAAACTTCTCTCAAGCCCGCTTGCCACCCCGGCAATCGCCCACTATAGGCGCCCTCCTGCCTCGGGCACCCCTTGAAGCAATTCAGCGGGCGCCCTTGATACGGTCGGGGAATAGCTCAGCCTGGTAGAGCACTGTCTTCGGGAGGCAGGGGCCG
>JAYSCF010000031.1:0-12862 GCA_041915005.1 Novosphingobium sp. | reverse complement strand
GACCACCCATTAAGGATACCCTGTGGGTGGTCGGGCGGGGGAGCGGGCCCGCCAGGCATGGGTTCATGCCAATGAACCCCAGGAAACCCTAAACCAGCAAACCGCGCACGATCAGGTCAGCCGCGCTGGCTCTCGTGCGCGACACCGCCTCGGGATCGGTGCCGAGCCGTTCATCGACCGCTTCGACCAGCGGCCGCAGTGCCACCAGCGCGCCCGCGCCGTGGGCCAGAAGGGTGAACGGCACCGTGATGTGGACATCGCGGAACACCCCCTGGGCGCGCCCTTCCTCGAGCATGGTCGCGATCGGCCAGCTGCGCGAGCGGAAGAAGGTTTCGACGATATAGTCGAGCCGTTCGCTGCGCCGCGCACCTTCAACATTCATCAATTGCACGATCGCCGGAAATGCGGCGACCGATTCGAGGAAATCGACGCAGGCGGCGCGCAGGCGCTGTTCCACCCCGGCATGGCCCGGCAGGCCGCGCTGCGATGCCACCATCCGTTCGTGCAGGCGCCCCATGCCATGATCGACCGCGGCCATCCACAGCCCCAGCTTGGTCCCGAACCGCGCATTGAGCAGCCCGTGGCTGATCCCCAGCGCAGCCGCGATCTCGCGGATCGAAGCCCCTTCGAACCCGCGTTCGGCAAAGGCTTCGAGCGCGGCATCAAGGCAGGCCTCGTCGGCCACTGGCGGCAGGTCGGTGTGGGCAGGCCGGCCAGGGCGGCGGCGGTGGGCAAGCGTGGTCATCCCCCGGCCTTAGCACAGCTGCGCAAGAATAATTAGACAATCGGATATTTATTGCCCATGCTTCCTCGAAATCATCAAGGGAGTTGACGATGCCCGCCACCCACGCCGAACTGATCGAACGCGCCCAGGCCCTTGCCCCGGCGATCCGCGCCCGCGCCGCAGAGGCCGCCGCCTTGCGCAAACCGGTCGATGCCTCGATCCAGGAACTGGTCGATGCCGAAATCATCCAGATGTTCGTACCCAAGCGTTGGGGCGGCAGCGAAGCGCCGCTGGGCGCGATGATGGACGTGGTCGAAATCATCAGCGCGGCCTGCCCCTCCACCGGGTGGATCGCCGCGTTCTACATCAGCCACAACATCTACGTCGCCAAGTTCGCGGAAAGCGTGCAGGAGCAGCTGTTCGGCCCGCGCGGCTATGTCCTGCTGCCGGCCGCCTCGGCCGCCGACATGGACGCGCGCAAGGTGCCGGGCGGCTGGGAAGTCAGCGGCCGGGCGGCCTGGGGCTCGGGCGTGATGCACGCCGATTGGGTGCTGATGAGCGGCAAGGCCGAAGATGGCCCGCGCTCGTTCCTGATGCCGATCGAAGCGGTGGACGTGCTCGATACCTGGCACTTTGCCGGCATGGCCGGGACCGGCAGCAACGATTATGCCGCGCGCAAGGTGTTCGTGCCCGATGCCCATGCGATCACCGCCGGGGATTTCCACGGCGGGTCAACCGAAGGCTCAAGATTGCACACCAATCCCTTGTTCTCGATCCCGTTTCTGGTGTCGGCCTATTGCACGATCCTGCCGGTTATCACCGGCAGCCTCAAGGGGATGATGGGCGCCTATGAAGAGATGGTCGGCCAGCGCGTGCGCAATTTCAGCGGCACCGTGCTGAAGGACCAGCAGACCGCCCACGCCGCGCTAGGCGCGCTGCAGATCGAAACCCTGGCCGGCAGCGAACTGGCCCGCGCGGTCTATGCCCGGGCCGAAGCCGTACTGGCCAGCCGGCCCTTTACCACCGCCGACCGGCTGCAAGCCAAGGGGCAGACCGCCTTCGCCTCGAAACACTGCCGCGAGACCGCCAACCGGATGATGGCCGCGGCCGGCGCATCGAGCTTTCACGTAGACCAGCCGCTGCAGCGGATATGGCGCGACATCAACACCGTGTGCTCGCACGCGTTCTGGGATTGGGACGTCGCCTGCGAACAAACCGGGCGCCAACACCTCGGCCTGCCGCTGACCCATCCGCTAGTGTGAGGGCGCGACGGCAGTTGACAATGAAGTTGACAAAGATTGGGATTGAGTTACCGTCAACATAATTGACACGAAGAGGCTGACAATCAGCTCTGTCATGGGAGGGAAGAGGATGCACAAAACTCATCGATTGATGCTTGGAGTCGCGGTCTCGGCAATCGCGCTGACCAGCGGCGGACAGGCTTTCGCCCAGGATACAGGCAGCCAGGGCCTCACCGAAATCGTCGTCACCGCGCAAAAGCGCGAAACCAAGCTCGAAAAGACCCCGATGACCATCAACGTCATCAGCGGCGATGACATTGCTTCATCGGGCGTGGTCGAAATCAAGAGCCTCGCGGCGACCGTTCCGGGCTTCACCATGAACCAGTCGCCCGGCGGCCTCAGCGGCGTTGCGCTGCGCGGCGTCGGCACCTCGGCCGGCAGCCAGGTGTTCGAACAGTCGGTCGGCCTGTTCGTCGATGGCATCTATCACCCCCGCGCGCGCCAGTATCGCGATGCGCTGTTCGACGTTGAACGCGTCGAAGTGGTCAAGGGCAGCCAGGGCGTGCTGTTTGGCAAGAATACTTCGGTCGGTGCGGTCAGCGTGATCTCGCGCGGCGCCGGTTCGAAAACTGGCGGCTATCTGCAAGGCACGGTCGAAGCCAACTATGGCAGCTACGCCTTCGAAGGCGGGGTCGACGTGGTGGCAAGCGACACCTTCAAGGCCCGCGTCGCCGGGATGTTCGATCACCAGAACGGCTTTGTCCAGAACGTCACGCTCAACCGCAAGGAAGCCAACGGCGATCGCTACGTGGTGCGCGGCGTGTTCGACCTGACCCCGACCGAAGCCCTGAGCCTGCGCGCCAAGCTGCAGTTCAGCAAGCTCGATCAGATAGGCAACAATTTCGAATTCATCGCCAACCAGAACGTCACCGCGCTGCAGGGTTTGGGCGTCGTCGATGGCGGACTGCAAGACTATGTGAAGTATGAAAGCGCCGGCAGTGTGGGCGAAGCGCTCGACTGGCAGAAGGGCCAGGATCACTCGCTCGAAATCAAGTATGACCTAGGCGGTGATTACACGCTGACCGCGGTGACCGGCTACACCAAGTTCGACTTCAACAACGGGTTCGATTCAGATTCGACCCCGGGCACCCAGCTGTTCTCGCACTTCAATGAAAAGTTCGACCAGTTCACGCAGGAAGTGCGTCTCACCTCGCCGGGTGGGCAGCCGCTCGAATATATCGTCGGCGCCTATTACCTGCACTCGACAGTTCACTACAACTACCTGAGCTACTACAACAACTTCCCGGTCGCGGGCGGGCTTTACGGCACCACGTCGCAGCGCTTCAACCAGACCGAGAACACCTTTGCCGGGTTCGGCCAGGCCACCTGGCACATGGCTGACAACCTGCAGCTCAACGTCGGCGGCCGCGTTACCAGCGACAAGAAGGACGCCGATTACCAGAAGTTCCTGCTGAGCGACGGCGGTCGCCCGACCGGGCTGGTCGCACTGCTGGGCAATGGTCCCTACCATGCCGTGGGGGTCAAGGATGACACCTTCGATTTCTCCGGCACGCTCAGCTACAACCCCACCCCCAGCTCGACGCTGTATATTTCGGCCGGGCGCGGCAACAAGGGGTCGGGCTTCGTCAACCAGGCGGCGCTGGCCAATCCCTGGCCCGCCACCTTCCTGGTACCGGTGGAACGCGTGACCACATATGAAGCCGGGTTCAAGGGCCGCGTGCT
This sequence comes from Novosphingobium sp., assembly GCA_041915005.1. GTDB lineage: Bacteria > Pseudomonadota > Alphaproteobacteria > Sphingomonadales > Sphingomonadaceae > Novosphingobium. The sequence goes on along the minus strand of JAYSCF010000031.1, from coordinate 9,154 downwards.
TGACGGCAAGGTCTATTTCTCGCTCGCCGCCTATCACATGGACATCAAGAACTTCCAGGACAGCTTCTACAACTCGGCCGCGCGCGCCTTCCAGGTGCGTTCGCTCGACGCGAAGAGCACCGGCATGGAAGCCGAAACCCAGATCAAGTTCAGCGATTCCCTCACCGGCTATGGCAACCTGTCATGGAACCCGCATGCCAAGCTCGCCAATGGCGAACGCATGCAGCGTTCGGCGCGGTTCAGCTCGACCATGGGGCTGCGCTACAATGTCGCGCTGTCGGACAGCCTGACCCTGTCGGGCTTTGGTCAGTGGCTGCACTCCACCTCGATGCTGCACCAGCCGGCCTCGGCCCCGGGTGACAACTGGAGCCACCCCTACGACCTGCTCAGCGCACGCATCCAGGTGACCTATGAACCGGCCCGCCTGAGCTTCTTCATCAATGGCCAGAACCTGTCGAAGCAGGTCTACCGGACCTTCTCGTTCGGCAGCCCGCTGGGCGTTGGCCAGGTGGGCGCGCTCAACGATCCGCGCACCTTCACCTTCGGGATCCGCAAGGAGTTCTGATCTCTGATCCCTGGCCCATCGCGCTGCGACCCGCGATGGGCCAGGGATGCCAGAACCGGCTTCCTGCCAACAAATAGCCCTCCGGACCCGCAGTCCGGAGGGCTTTTTGCTGGCAGAAAGGAACCCGATCAGCCCCGCAGGCGGATCGGCAGGGTCTTCATCGCCTGGACCAGGTTGGAGCGCAGCCAGGTCGGCTCACCCGCCAGGGCATAGCCCGGGAAAGCCGCCAGGAACGCCTCAAGGATCACCCGCAGCTGCAATTGCGCCAGCCGTGAGCCGAGGCAGTGGTGCACGCCGTAACCGAAGGTCAGGTGACGCGAGGCGCCTTCGCGGCGCAGGTCAAGCCGGTGCGGATCGGCGAACACCGCCGGATCATGGTTGCCCGCGCCATAAAGCAGCGCCACCCGCTCTCCCGCGAGAACCTGCGTGCCGCCCACCATGACATCGCGCCTGGCGGTGCGGGCCATCTGATAGACCGGGCTATACCAGCGCAGCAATTCGCTGGTCGCGCCGGCAATCAGGCCCGGATCGTCCAGCAGCACCTGGCGCTGATCGGGGTTGCAGGCCAGCGCCCACACCGCACCGGCCAGCGAGGAGCGCGTGGTTTCGTTGCCCGCCGCGATCATGTTCGAAAAGAAGCTCTTCTGCTCGATCTCGGTCAAGGGTCGCCCGCCGATCGTGGCATTGGCCACCCGGCTGAGCAGATCGCCGGTCGGCTCGCGCCGCCGCTGTTCGAGCAGGTGCCAGCCATAGTCGAAGATTTCGAGATAGCGCTGGTTGGCATCGGCCATGGTCGGCGAATATTCCGGATCATCGACCCCGAACACGGCATTGGTGAATTCGAACACCCGCCATTCGTCTTCCTCGGGCACACCCATGGCCGCGCAGACCGTCTTGATCGGCACGATCGCGGCCACCTCTTTCACCACGTCCACATCGTCGCGGTCGCTGAGACTGGCGATCAGCACATCGACCGAAGCGCGGATCCGCGGTTCAAGCTGGGCAATCGCCCCGGGCATGAAGGCCGAGGCAACCACGCCGCGAAAATCGGCATGCTCGGGATTGTCCATCGCCAGCATGAAGCGCGAAAGGACCATGCCGATTTCGGGGTCCATCGCGGTGAAGCTGTCGGTCGGGATGCGAAAGCCCTGCGCCGAGGTAAAGTTTTCGGCATCGAGCGAAACCGCGCGGATATCGTCGAACCGGGTCAGCGCCCAGAACGGCGGCTGGTGATCCGATCCCGGATGGCGCCAGACCGGCTGGGTTGCGCGCATCCAGTCATAGAGGGCGTGGGGATGGCCGCGCGCGAAGGTATCGGGGTCGATGACGCTGAAATCGATCGGACCGGGCATCGCGTGGCTCCTACAGCAGGTCGGCGGGCGTGGTCGGCATGCCAAGTTCGACCTTGCCTGCCAGCACCGCGGTGCGATCCCAATCGAACATCACGTGGCCGCGCATCACCTGCAGATCGCGCAAGTGCCGCTGCAACGGCGCGCTGGTCATCGAGGCGCTGGCCCCGGCGGCGGCGCCCAGCGTGTTGACCGCCGTATTGGCCAGCCGCACGATCTGTGCCGCCGCCAGCCTGAGCGCGACCTGCACCTCGATCGGGGTTTGCGCGCCATTGGGCCCTTCGCGGTCCAGCACCCGGCAGGCCTCTTCCCAGACCAACCGCGCCGCGCGGACATCGGCCATCGCCTCGCCCAGCCGCAGGTGGGTGGTCTGCATATCGCCCTGCCGCGCCCCGCCGCTGAACGCCTGGAGCTTGGTCTTCATCCGCTCGGCGAACCAGTCGACCGCCGCTTCGGCCGCACCCAGCGCCGGGGTTGCCGCAACCAGCGCCAGCCCGGCGCGCAGCGGCGCGCGCAGGGTCGATCCGGGGTGCAGCGCTTCGCCCGGCGAAGCGCCTGCCGCCATCAGCCGCGCGGGCAAGGTCATGTGGGCCGGCACGAACACATCGCGCACGATCACGGCCTGGCTGCCGGTGGCCGCCATGCCCGAGACATGCCAGACATCGTCGATCTCGGCCTGCTCCACCGGCATGGCGCAGAAGATCGGCTCCATCGTTTCGGGGTTGAGGCCGTTGACCAGCAGCCAGTCCGAATGGTTGATCCCGGTGGCCCATTCCCACCGGCCAGACACGCGAAAGCCCCCGTCCACGGGCACCGCCTTGCCGGTCGGCGCAAGCGGCGCGGGGGCCCGCGGAATTGCGCCATCCTTGAAGAAGGCGGCCTGGGCTTCGGCGCCGAACTTGCACAGCATCCACGCGTGCAGCGCCAGGAAGGACAGGGTCCACCCGCTCGAAGGGCAGCCCCGGCTGAGCCGGCGGACGACATCCATGAACGCGCTGAACTGCGCGCCCTGCCCGCCCACCCCGGCCGGGGCGAGCATGGCGAAGAACCCGGCGGCGTCAGCTTCGGCCACGGTTTCATCGGGCATGGCCCGCGCGGCTTCGGCCGCCGCGGCGCGATCCGCCAGGCGCAGGGCAAAGGCATCGGCCCATTCGCTCCACTGTTCACCGCTGCGCGTAACACCACTGACCTGGCTGTGCTGGGCCATCATGCCGATCCTTTCCCAATGCCTCGTGCGGGCTATGCCGCGAACCTGTCCAAGTTCGATTTTTTTGTCAAGTTAGTTTACATAGTTAACGAAAGACATCTTGGGGTTACTACGCAGATGAGCTCAAAACCCTCCGAAAACAGCCGAATCTATCTTGCAGCGGCCGTCCCGAGCAGGAATGGAGACCCCATGGCGAATTCTCTGCTGATGCTTGATCTGATGCGGACCTACCTGTGGTTCGACGAACAGCTGCGTAGCCGGCTGGCCGACCGCGGCTGGGGCGCGGTCAGCCGCTCGCAGTCGCTGGTGCTGACCCACATCGCCAATGGCGTGAGCCGGGCCTCGCGGATCGCGGAAAACCTGGGCGTCACCCGCCAGGCGATGAGCCAATTGTTGAGCGACATGGAATCGCGCGGCCTGATCGAACTGCAGCCCGATCCGTATGACCGGCGCGCCCAGCTCGTCCAGTTCGCCCCCGGCGGCGCGGCGATCCGCGAAGATGCGCAGCAGACCCTGCGCGACCTCGAACGCGACATGGAAGCGGCGCTGGGCGCCGACCGGATGCGTGACCTGCGCGAGGCGCTGGAGCGTTTCCCCGAACGCTGATCACCCCTGCGCCGCGCAAGCGATCGTCAATTTCAACGACATTTTTGCGCAACCGTCCATAACCGCCCCGGCAGGGCTGGCGAGGCGGCGATCGATCGGCTATTTGCCGCACATCTCCGCGCGGCAGGACTGCCCCGGATCGTCGGAACCGATCATGCAATCACCTTATCTCATCGTCTCTCTGCTCCAGGGCTTTTACTGGTTCGATTCCGGGCTGCAGAGCTTCCTGCGCGCGCGCAGCTGGCCCACGCTGACCCATTCGCAGTCGATGGTCATGATGAACATCACCATTGGCGCGACCCGCCCGGTCGAAATCGCCCGCAACCTCGGGATCAGCCGTCAGGCGGTCCACGTGACCCTGGCCCAGATCGCCGAACTCGGCATGATCCGCTTTGCCGATGATCCCACCGACAAGCGCACCAAGATCGTCGTGCTGACCGAAGTCGGCGAACCGATGCGCCGCGATGCCCAGGCTGCCGTATCGATGATGACCAAGCGCCTGGCCGAACGGATCGGCCAGCCGCAACTGGCCGGACTGATCGCGGCCTGCGGCGTGGACTGGGGCGATCCGATCGATTTCGAAGCCGAAGGCGCGCTCGAAGCCCGCGCCTGAGGCGTCAGTTCCCCACCGCGCTGCGCTTGCCCTGCCAGAACGGCTTGCGCAGTTCTGCCTTCAACACCTTGCCCGCCGGGCTGCGTGGCAGGGGTTCAGCCCGCAGATCCCAGCTCTTGGGGCATTTGTAGCGCGCCAGCCGTTCATGCAGGTGCGCGAGCAGCGCCTCGGTGCTGGGCCGGGCGCCGGCCACCGGCACCACGATCGCGTGGACCAGTTCGCCCCAATGGTCATCGGGGATCCCGATCACCGTGCATTCCAGCACTTCGGGATGCAGGCTCAGCGCGTTCTCGACCTCGATCGAATAAACGTTTTCCGCGCCCGAAACGATCATGTCCTTCATCCGGTCGGTGATGGTGATGAAGCCATCCTCGTCCATGAAGCCGGCGTCCTGCGAATGCATCCACCCGCCGCGCAGGGCCTGGGCGGTTTCTTCCGCCCGGTTCCAGTAGCCCGCCATCACGCACGGCCCCCGTCCGACGATTTCCCCGACCTGACCGCGCGGCAATTCGGCGCCATCGGGGCCAACCACCATGATCTCGAAACCATAGCCCGGCACGCCGGCGGTGCGCAGCTTGGCCAGCCCGCCCTCGGGCCGGTGGTGTTCGGGCATCAGGAAGGTGATCGAGGGCATCTCGGTCATCCCGAAGCCCTGGATAAACTCGATCCCGGGCAGGCGCTGCTGCGCGCGGGCGATGGTCGCTGCCGGCATCGGCGAGCCGCCATAGCCCAGCATCCTGAGCGAGGAGAGATCGTGCGCGGCCAGATCGGCATGGCTCAGCGCATCGATCACCGCGGGCACGGTGAACACGTGGGTCACGCGGTGGCGCGCGGTCAGCGCCATGATCGTTGCCGGATCAAGCTTCTGCGCGAACACATGGGTGCCCGCGACCATGGTGACCGAAAACATCCCGATATCGGCCAGATGGAACATCGGCGCGCAGTGCAGGTTCACGCAGGCCGGGCCGAACCCGATCATCATGATCAGGTTGTTCGCCACCGACACGAGATTGCGGTGGGTCAGCATCACGCCCTTGGGCAGGCCGGTGGTCCCGCCGGTATAGAACACCCCGGCCAGATCGGCATCGGCGCGGCAGGCATCGGCCACGGGGGCCAGCGCGGCGGCGGCGCGGCGCAGGCTGCCGCCCGCTTCGTCAAGCCGCTCGATCCGCAGGTCGGGCAGCGCCGCGGCAAGCCCGGCGGCCTGCGCTTCAAACCCATCGCCCACCAGCAGCACTTTCGCGCCCACGTCGGTCAGCTGGAACGACAGTTCGACCACGGTCAGCCGGGTGTTGAGCGGCACGATCACCGCCCCGGCCCAGAACGCCGCGAAATAGGCATCGTAATAGTGATCGCTGTTGGCTGCGAGCACCGCCACCCGATCATCCGGCCCGGCGCCAAAGCTGCGCAGCAGCGCGGCCAGCCGCGCGACATCATCGGCAACTTCGGCCCAGGTGCGCCGGCGTTCGCCATCGATCGTGGCCAGCCCGCGCGGATTGATGCGTGCCGCGCGGTGGATACCCTGGGTCAATTGCACGTAGTTTCAGCCTTTTTCAGCCATTCAAGGCAAAGCGCCGGCATGCCGCGCCGCCCATCATTCATCCCCGATTCCAGCTAACCAGCGCAATCGATATTGTCAAATAAATTGCCTATTTGGCAGGGGTGTTCAGATCACCCCGCGCGCGGCCAGATCGGCCAGCTGATCGGCCCCCAGACCCAGCCCGCCATAGACCTCGGCGTTGTGTTCCCCGGGGGCTCGCGGCGCCGGGCGGCGGACGGACGAGGGCGTATCCGAAAGCTTGGGCATCGGCGCCTGCATCCGAAGCGCGCCGTGGACCGGATCCTCGACCGCCACGATCGCCTCGCGCGCGGCGAAGTGCGGATCGGCCAGCATTTCCTTGCCGGTGAAGATCCGCCCGGCGGGAACCGAATGGTCGATCATCAACGCTTCGAGCTGGTCGACGGTCAGCGTCTGGGTCCACCCTTCGATCAGGTCGTCGAGTTCACGCTGGTTGGTGCCGCGCGCGACATGGGTGGCATAGCGCGGATCGCTGGCCAGTTCGGGGCGGCCCATTGCCTGGGCCAGCCGCGCGAAGATCGCATCGCCATTGCCGCCGATCATGTATTCGCCATCGCGGCAGCGATAGACATTGCTCGGCGCGATTCCCGGCAGGATCGAACCCGAACGCTGCCGCACCAGCCCCATCGCGTCATATTCGGGAACCAGGCTTTCCATCACCTGCAGGACCGCTTCGTAGAGCGCGGAATCGACCACCTGCCCCCGCCCGCTGATCTCGCGCGCGCGCAGCGCGGCCAGCGCGCCCATGCAGCCATAGGTCGCCGCCAGGGTATCGCCGATCGACACGCCCATGCGGCTGGGCGGACGATCGGGATCGCCCACAATCGCGCGCCAGCCGCCCATCGCCTCGCCGATCCCACCAAAGCCGGCGCGGGTCGAATAGGGGCCGGTCTGGCCATAGCCGCTCATCCGCACGATGATCAGCCGCGGGTTGATCGCGTGGAGCGCCTCTGGCCCCAGCCCCCACTTCTCCATCGTGCCGGGCTTGAAATTCTCGATCATGATGTCGGCATCGGCCAGCAGGCGGCGGGCCAGATCCTGCCCTTCGGCCACCCGCAGGTTGGCCGTGACCGAGCGTTTGTTGCGGGCGATCACGCTCCACCACACCTTGCGTTCGCCATTGCCCCAGGTGCGCATCGGATCGCCCACCACCGGGGGTTCGATCTTGATCACGTCGGCGCCCATGTCGCCCAAGAGCTGGCCGCAGAACGGCCCCGCGATCAACTGGCCCAGTTCAACCACCTTGAGCCCGGCCAGCGCGCCGGTGTTTGCAACAGTCATCATTCGCTTTCCGGTTTGGGAAATCCGCCGGCACGGGCCAGCATCGAAGGCATCGGCTTGTCCATCACGCCGGCCAGCCAGTGCGCGGCGGCGATCAGGCGGTCAAGATCAAGCCCCGTCGCCACGCCCGAACGCGCCAGCAGATAGGCTACGTCCTCGCTCGCCACGTTGCCCGCCGCGCCGGGCGCAAACGGACAGCCGCCCAGCCCGCCGATCGAGGCATCGACCACGCTGGCCCCAGCCTCTACCGCGGCCCAGACATTGGCGATCCCAGTGTTGCGGGTGTTGTGGAAGTGAACCCGCACCGGCAGCGGTGCGATCGCGGCCTTCACGGCCGAAACCAGCGCCGTCACCTGCGCCGGCACGGCCACGCCGATGGTATCGGCCAGGGCAATTTCGCAGGGGCCGAACGCCGCCAGTTCGCGCGCCATCGCGGTCACGTGGGCGGGATCGACCTCGCCCCCGAACGGGCAGCCAAAGGCCACCGCGATGGTCACCTGGGCGCTGCGCCCGGCGGCCTTGGCCAGGGCGATGATCCGCCCCGCCACCGCGATCGATTCCGCGCTGCTCTGCCCCTGGTTGCGGATCCCGAACGGATCCGAGGCAATCGCCACCGCGCCCAGTTGATCAAGCCCGCTGGCCAGCGCACGCTCGGCCCCGCGCTCGTTCAGCACCAGCCCGATCCGGGTCACCCCGGCCGGCGCACCAAGCGCCGCCACCACTGCTTCGGCATCGGCCATCTGCGGCACGCGTTTCGGGTTCACGAAGCTGGCCACCTCGATCCGCCGCGCGCCGGCGGCAATGGCGCGGCGGATCAGTTCGACCTTGTCCTCGGTCGAAACCAGTTTCGCTTCGTTCTGCAAGCCATCGCGCGGGCCGACCTCGACCAGTTCGATGGCCCGTGGGGGCTGCGTATGCGGTACCATGGCCGTGGTGTGAACTATTGCTGCCCGGCGATCCAGTCCCGCACCACTTCGGCGGCCTGCTGCACCAGCTCGGGTTGGCCGAAGTAATAGTGATTGGCGCCCTTGATCACCTTGTGGTCGATCGCGCACTGGCTGGCCGCCGCCATCAGCCGCGCGGCGTGGCTGGGGGTGCAGGCATCATCGGCGCTGTTTTCTATCACCAGCATCGGACAGGCAATGCGCGCCGCGCACTTCAGCCCGTCGGCGTTGGAATCGTCATAGGACCACTGCGACATCCACGAGCGCAGCGTGGCAAAGCGGGCCAGGCCAACCGGCCCATCGTTGACCACGAAGGGATCGCCCAACATGCAGTGGTTCGGCTGGCGATCGTTGGGATCGACCGCCGGATCGACCCAGCGCGGATCGGCCATCGTGCCCTGCACGGTAAAGCAGCGTTCGTGGTTTTCGAGCCCCCTGGCCTTGAGTTCGGCCAGCTGGTCCTTGACCCAGGCGGTGATGCGGCGGTTGCGGGCGATCTGGCGCTCGCGGTATTCGGCAACGAACTCTGCCGAAAACGGCGGCTTGGGGCCTTCGGGATCGTAGATGTTCCACGCCGGGTTGCGATCGAACGGGCGGCTTTCATCCTCGATCGAGGGATCCAGCCACTCGGTCAGCGTGAGATTGCGCGAAAGGTGCGCGGCCAGCAGCATCACCCCATCGGCCGGAATGAATTTCGCCGCGGTCAGATCATAGGGATCGCCCGCCGGGGTATGGGTCACGCGCGGATCCTGCGCCTCGGCCTGATAGAACATCGAGAGCGAGCCCCCGCCCGACCAGCCGCCGAGATAGACCTTCTTGTAGCCCAGCCGTTCCTTGGCATCGCGCACGCAGGCGGCCAGATCCATCACCGCGCGTTCCATGATCAGCGCGGTGTCGTTGCCGCGGTAGCGCGGATTGCAGTAGATCGTGTGCACGCCCATCTTGGCCAGCGTGCCGACCAGCGGGAGATAGGATCCCCCGCCAATCGGGTGCGAGAAGATTACCACGCT
>JAYSCF010000030.1:0-13108 GCA_041915005.1 Novosphingobium sp. | reverse complement strand
CTTGCGCAGGGTTTCGTCGGTCGACTGGTAGAAGGTGCCGATCTGGTAGATCGCCTTGGCCTCGGGACCGCTGGCAACATCGCGGTGCAGTTCATTGGCGATCCGCACCATCTGCTCGACCTGTTGCACGCTGGTCATGCGCTCGCCCTTGCGGCTCCACAGGTTGTCCTCGATCCCGCAGCGCACGTGCAGACCAAGGGCAATCGCGATCGCGCTGAACGGGGCGACGTTGCGCATCACCGTTTCGACCGTCAGCACCGCGCCATCGGGCACGCGGCGGGCAAATTCGATCAGGTCGGCCGGGTGCGTCCCCGCCGCCCCGCTGCCGATCGCCACATAGTTGAGCACCAGCGGCCCCTGATAGTGGCCCTTGCGGATCAGGCGCTCGACCGTTTCAAGCTGGCTCATGTCGCCAACCATGAAGTGCGGCTGGATGCCATTGGCGACCAGGCGCTTGAGATGTTCCTCCATGAACACCGGACCGCATTCGAAATACATGTTGCGATAGGCTTCGAACATCGCCGGGTTGGTCAGGCAGGTGCCGGCGATATCGTCGGCGTTCATCAGCGCGGAAATGTCCATCTGGTTGGTGTTGACCGCGATGGTGACCTGATCGGGCTTGGGCGTCAGCTCGGCCAGCATGTGACGGGTGTCGTCCGAAAGCCACTTGGCCTCGCCGCCTTCGCCTTCGGGGGCAAAGCTGATCGAGCCGCCGACCTGGATCAGCATATCGGGGCAAGCGCTGCGGATGCGGTCGATCATCTCGTTGAACATCGACAGGCGCTTGGAGCCCGAACCGTCAGCCTCGCGGCAGTGCAGATGCAGCACCGTTGCACCCGCGTTGTAGCAGTCGACCGCCTTCTGGACCTGGTCGGCCATCGTCACCGGAATATCCTCGGGAAAGTCGCCCGGCAGCCACTGCGGGCCATAGGGGGCGACCTGGATCACCAGCTTTTCCTGGTTTTCGGGCAGCAGGCTATCATCAAGGAAGTGCATGTCAGGCTCCTTTCGCGTGCGGCACGGGCATCCCGCGCGCCGTCATTTCATCAACCAGATGGGGCGTTCCCAGCGCGACCGAATGGATCCCCAGCACGGCCACCAGCTGCAGCACGGCCATGATCTCGTCCGGCGTTGCGCCCAGATCGAGCGCCTTGGCGATGTGGCGCTTGACCCCGGGCGAATACATGTGGGTGCAGGATGCATCGACCGCGATGGCGATAAATTCATAGGTCTTGGGATCGATCAGTCCCTTGCGGACCGCATGGGTGCCCATGTCGAGGAACTTTTCCATCCACTCGGCGTCAAAGGCGGCGGCCTGGTCCCAAGCCTGGTTCCATCCTCCGCTGGCGCGCGCTGCATCGCTGATCGGCGTCTCGCTCATCGCTCTCCCCTTTGCTTGTTGGAGGGGAGCCTAACACTGCGCGCTTTTCATGATTTACAATTTGCGCCATATTCTTTTCAATATGAGCCAATCTTCCCGCCTCACCGTGCGCGCTGCGGCCATCACCGGGCTGACCGCGCTGTGCCGCAGCTACGGCGTTGATGCAGCGCAGGTGCTGCGCGGGGCGGGCCTTTCGCCCGGGATCGAAAGCGAGCCCGACCGCCGCATCCCGGCCGTGGCCGCCGACCACGCGTTCGAACGCGCCGCGGCGGCCTGCGGGCGCGATGATTTCGGGCTGCGGCTGTCCGAACTGCGGGGCTTTGCCAATCTGGGGCCGATCAGCCTGATCGCCCGCGACGAACCCACCGTGGGCGCTGCCTTCGCCGCGATCGAAGCCTATCTGCCGCTCCACAACGACGCGCTTTCGATCAGCCGCGAGCGGTTTGACGACATCATCGTGCTGCGCCCGGTGCTGCTCGCGCCGGGGCCCAAAGTGCAGGCAACCGACATCGCGGTGGCCATGATCCACCGCATCCTGACCCAGTTTGCCGGCCCCGGCTGGCAGTGCGAGGAAGTGTGCCTGATGCGCAGCCCGCCCGCCGACCCATCGCGGTTTCACCGGGTGCTGGGCCCGCACCTGCGCTTCAACGCCGAATTTGACGGTATGGCGGTGCAGGCGGAACTGTTCGAACGCCCCAATGCCATGGCCGATGCCGCGCTGCGTCCCTATGCCTCGCAAATCCTGCGCCTGGCCGATCCCACCGCCACAACCATGACCGACAAGGTCCGCCGGGTGCTGTCGCTGCTGTTGTCGAGCGGGCGCTGCACGGCGGGCTATGTCGCGGGCCAGCTTGGCGTCTCGCGCCGCACCCTCACCCGCCAGCTGGAAGCCGAGGGCACGCGCTTTCTCACCCTGCTCGATGCCGCGCGCGACGATGTCGCCCAGCGCCAGTTGGCCGCCCGCGCGCGCAGCCTTGGCGATATCGCCGATCTGCTGGGCTTTTCCAGCCCGGCCGCGTTCAGCACCTGGTTCCGCCGCCGCCACGCCATGGCGCCGCGCGATTGGCGGGCCGCCTAGAGCGCAATCAGGATCGCCCCATAGGGCGGCAGGCGGCCAGGTTCGGCCCCGTTCACCGCCTGGACCACTTCGCCCTGCACCGCCGCGCAATCAGGCCAGGCGGCCGCTGCCGCGCCAAGGTTGAACACTGCCAGGATGCCCTCGCCGTCCGCCGTGCGGCGCAGCACCAGCCGCGTCTCGTCGGCCAGCAGCACTTCGCACCCGCCGATCCTGAGCGCGGGATGGCGCTTGCGCAGGGCCACCATGGTGCGGGTCAGGTTGAGCAGCGATGCCGGATCGCGATCCTGCCGATCGACTGCGCGGGCCAGGTTCTCCTCGCCCAGCGGCAGCCACGGCTGGCCGGTGGTAAAGCCGCCCTGCTCGGCCTGGGCGGCCCACGGCAACGGCGTGCGCGCGCCATCGCGCGACAGGGTCAGCGGCCAGTTGGCAATCGCCTCGGGATCCTGAAGCTGGGCAAAGGGGATATCAACCTGGGTCAGCCCCAATTCCTCGCCTTGATAAAGGATCACGTTGCCGCGCAGCGAGCCCAGCAGCACGGCCTTGAGCCGGGCGAAGGCATCGCGGTGCTCAGCCGCGCACCAGCGCGACAGGGCGCGCGGGGCATCATGGTTTTCGAACGCCCAGCTGGGCCAGCCGGTCCCCGGGCTATCCGGCCATTCGCCCAGCGCCGCAGCGACCAGGGCCGGGGTCAGTTCGCTAGCATAGAGGAAATTGAAGCCATAGGCGCTGTTGAGCCGGCGTTCACCCGCGGTGAAGGCGTGCATTTCGGCCAGCGCTTCATCGCCGCCAACCTCGGCCACGGTGAAGATCGCGCCGTATTCGTCCAGCACCGCGCGGATCCGCTCGATAAACTGCGGGATATCGGCATGCGACTGGTTGAAGCGGTGCAGCTGGAAATCGAACGGGCGGGTGCGCGGCTTGCCCGTGTCGGGCGCGGGCGGATTGTCGGTCAGGCCCTGATCGTGCATCGCAAAGTTGAGCGCGTCGATCCGGAAGCCATCCACCCCGCGGTCAAGCCAGAACCGCGCGACGGCCAGCAAGGCATCCTGAACCGCCGGATTGTGGACATTGAGCTGCGGCTGGCTGCTCAGGAAATTGTGCAGGTAATATTGCCCGCGCCGCGCATCCCAGGTCCAGGCCGGGCCGCCAAACACCGATTGCCAGTTGGACGGAGGCGAGCCTTCGGGCTTGGCATCGGCCCAGACATACCAGTCCGCGTGCGGGTTGTCCCGGCTCTGGCGGCTTTCCGCAAACCAGGCGTGCTGGTCGCTGGTGTGGGCATAGACCTGATCGATCGTCACCCGGATTCCACGCGCGTGGGCCGCAGCCACCAGCGCATCGAAATCGGCCAGCGTGCCGAAGATCGGATCGACGTCGCAATAGTCGGCCACGTCATACCCGAAATCGGCCATCGGCGAGGTGAAGAACGGCGACAACCAGATCGCGTCCACGCCCAGCGCTGCAATGTGATCCAGCCGCTCGGTAATCCCCTTGAGATCACCCACGCCATCGCCGTTCGCATCGGCAAAGCTGCGCGGATAGACCTGATAGATGGTCGCCCCCTTCCACCATGGGGCAGAGGACTGGGCCGAATGGACTGCAAGGGGAGAAAGTTCGTTCATCACTGGGGCTCGAAACGCATTCAGTCGTGGGCCGCGCAAACTGCGAAGCCGAAGGGAGGCAAGGTCAGGCTGATCGTTCCCGGAGCGCCGGCAGCACCGGGGCATTGGCCTGCCAAAGCGGTGAAAGCAAGGCTGACCGGTTCGATCGCGATGTTATACGTAATCGGCCGATCCGAGGTGTTGAACGCCAACACCACTTCACGGTTCGTCACCGGATCGAAGCGCGAAACGGCCAGCAGCCCCGGCTTGTCCGAGAAGGCGCGAACCACGCTGCGCCCGCTGCTCAGGGCCGGCGTGGCCTTGCGCACCGCGGCAAGCTGCGTGATCAGGCGGTAGAGCGGATGGTGCTCGTCAAAATTTGCCTGCGCAGTGGTTGCGCTGGTCCCGATCAGGCGATTGTCGTTGTAGACTGCCACCTTGGACGGGAACATATCCTCGCGCGCAGCCTGATCGCCAGCGTCGGATACAAAGCCCTGCTCATCGCCGTAATAGATCACCGGCACGCCGCGCAGCGTCATCAGCATGGCATGCCCCAGTTCGACCCGGGCGAGCAGTTCGCTGTCGCTGGCGGCCGGGTTGGCCTGCTTCACGAACATCGAGAACCGCCCGAAATCATGATTGCCCAGGAACGTCGGCATCCGGTTGGCCGCGGCGGCCCCGCCTTCGTACAGGGCATCGTCTTCCAGCAGCCGGGCGAGCACGTCGGTCCCCGCGCGGCCCGAAACCACGTGCTGCGCAGCAGCGGCAAAGCCCATGTCGAGCGCATTGGGCAGTCCCGCGATCCGGGTCCAGCGCGCGGTCAGCGCGGGATCGACATCACCGGTCGCCACTTCGCCAAAGATATGGAAGTTGGGGATGCCCTTCTTGCGTGCCGTCTCCAGCATGGCCGGAACGAAGGCACGCCAGAATTCGGGATTCACGTGCTTGGCGGTATCGATGCGGTAGCCATCGATGCCAAAGCGTTCGATCCAGCTGGCGTAGATATCGATCATCCCGCGCACAACGCGCGGATCCTCGGTCGCCAGGTCATCAAGGCCCGAAAAGTCGCCATACAGCGCGCCTTCGCCAACCCAGTTCGAATTGCCGCGATTGTGGTAATAGATGGGATCGTTGAGCCAGGCGGGCACCTTGGCGTGTTCCTCGCCCTTGGGCACGAAAGGCGTATAGGCAAAGCCCGGATCGGTCAGCTTGGCCCAGTTTTCCGGGGCCGGGTCGGCATCGCCCAGAAAGCCTGGATTGATCGCGGCCCCGGCCAGCCCGCCCTTGCGGGAAAAGGGATAGTCGGCCTTGCTGCGATAGGGATGATCGCCCGGTTCGCGGTACTGGATCACATCGGCGGTGTGGTTGATGATGATGTCCATATAGACCTTCATCCCCCGCCTGTGGGCGGCATCGACGAAAGCCTTGAAATCAGCCTCGCTGCCGAAATGCGGATCGACCTGGGTGAAATCGGTCACCCAATAACCGTGATAGCCGGCGCTTTCATCGCCCTTGGGGCCTTGCACCGGCTTGTTCTTGAACACCGGGGCCAACCAGATCGCGGTGGCGCCCAGATCCTGAATATAGTCCAGCCGCTGGATGAGCCCCTTGAGATCGCCGCCGTGGTAGAACCCCTTGGCCGTCGGATCATAGCCGGTCTTGAGCCGATCGCCCTTGATCCCGCCGGTGTCGTTGTGCGGATCCCCGTTCTCGAACCGGTCCGGCAGGACGAAATAGACGATTTCCCGCTCGGCCGGGCGCGCCCGCAGATCCTGCTCGGGCGGCGATGCCTGCGCCGATGCGGACGGGACAAGCGCCATTGCGCTGGCGGCAAGCAGAAGCGAACGGATCATGGCGCCGTGACCTTCGGTCGGGAGGAGGATGGCACGGTCAACGTCCCTGCCCCGCAGTGGCGGCACTGACGTGAGCGATAAATTGATCGTGGGTCGGGAACTGGCCCACCGGCGCTGAGATCATGGTGCCCAGATCCTTGAGGAATCCGGCAAGCTCGTCCCGGGTCAGCACGTCGGCCAGCGGGTGATAGGTATCGGGCAGGATATTCTGCCCCACCAGCACCTGGAACCAGCCCACTTCGGCGAACAGTTCGTCCTGTTCGCGGAAAATCCGTCCCGTGGCTTTGAACAGCTCGATCTTGTCGCGCAGGGTCGCGGGCAGTTCCATTTCGCGCAGGTCGCGCCAGAACGGCTCGTCGCGCTGGTTGGCGGTGTAATGCAGGATGATAAAATCGCGGATCCGCTCGTAATCATAGGCAATCCGGCGATTGTAGGCATCGACGTTGGCTGGGGCAAAGCCCCGGTCGGGGAAGTGTGAAATCAGCCGCGCGATACCATTCTGGACCAGGTGGATCGAGGTCGATTCCAGGGGCTCGATAAAGCCGGATGACAGGCCCAGCGCAATGACGTTGCGGTTCCAGGCCTTGGCCCGCATCCCGGTCTTGAACGCGATCGTGCGCGGATCGGCCAGGGGTTCGCCCTCGACCGTATCGAGCAGGATCCGGGTTGCCTCATCCTCGCTCATATAGGCGCTGGAAAAGACGTGGCCGTTGCCGGTGCGGTGCTGCAAGGGTATCCGCCACTGCCACCCGGCGGCATGGGCGATCGACTGGGTATAGGGGCGGATCGGCCCGACGTTGGCGGTCGGCACCGCGATCGCGCGGTCGCTGGGCAGCCAGTGGCTCCAGTCGACATAGCCGGTTTCCAGCGCCTGCTCGATCAGCAGCCCGCGGAAACCCGAGCAATCGATGAACAGTTCGCCGGTGATCTCGTCGCCCGATTCCAACGTGACCGAACGGACGAAACCGGTATCAGGGGCCAGGTTGACCGCCACGATCCGGCCTTCGGTGCGGACCACGCCGGCCCGTTCGGCATGGCTGCGCAGGAACCGGGCATACAGCGCAGCGTCGAAATGGAACGCATAGGCCGGCCCATCAAGCTGGGTGTTGGGAATCCGCGCCACGCGCGCAAAGCGGCCTGCCCGGGCAATGGTTTCGTTGAAGGAATAGCGGCCCAGCGGTTCGGCCACGCCCTCGGCCCGGCCCCGCAGCCAGTATTGCCAGAACTCGATCAGGTCGAGGCTTTGGCCGATCTGCCCGAAGGCATGCATGTAGCTGTCACCAACCCGGCCCCAGTCCTGGAATTCGATCCCCAGCTTGAAGCTGCCCTGGGTGGCGCGCAGGAATTCGTCCTCGTCCAGCCGGACCAGGCCATTGAACAGGCGGATCGAGGGAATGGTGGCTTCGCCGACGCCGACGATGCCAATTTCGTCGCTTTCAATCAGGCGGATGCGCAGCTGTTCGCCCATCGTGGCCGAAAGCGCGGCCGCGGCCATCCAGCCCGAAGTCCCGCCGCCGACGATGACGACGTCGCGGATGCGACTATCGCTCACAACCGATCTCCCTTCCGTTCACGGACGAATATTCTGAAACAGTTTTGGTCGGAAGAAAATGGCGGGCCCGGCACCGGTCCGGGCCCGCCTGTAGACATTAGAACTTGTAGGTAACGCCAACCATGAAGTTGCGACCGTAGTTCTGGTAGTCACGCACCTGGCGGCTGTCGCCGTTCTGGTAGGAGATGAACGGTTCGTTGGTCAGGTTGCTGGCCTGCAGCAACACGCCCAGCCCTTCGAGCGAACCGCTCTGGAAGGTGTAACCGATCTGGGCATCGACGACGAATTCCGCGCCGGCCATGATGTGGTCACGCGCCAGGCTGAGGCCCGAGACTTCGGCCAGGAATTCCGACCGATACCGGCCCGAAACGCGTGCCTGGAACCCGTTCTTTTCGTAGAACGCGGTGCCATTGACGACCCAGCGCGACAGACCCGGCATGCTGATCGGAGCTGCGCCGCCTTCCTTCACCTCGCTATCGGTGTAGGACGCACTGCTGACCAGGCCAAAGCCATCGAGAGCCGACGAGAAGGTGCTGAAGGGCAGCGACAGCGAAGCTTCGAAGCCATAGACCTTGCCCGACTGACCATTCTGCCACTGCGACACGATGCCCTGGTTGAACGTCGGGGTGACGTTGCCCGGGGTCGGGGTGCCGGTGAAGTCGAAGGTCGAATTCTGGCGGTAGATCCAGTTTTCGAGGTGCTTGTAGAAGCCGCCAACCGACACGTAGGCGCCGCGGCCGAAATACTTTTCGACAGCAAGATCAACGGTATCGGCCATCAGCGGGCGCAGCTTGGCATTGCCCACGCTGCCCGACCACGGCGAGCGGTTGATGCTCGCACCGGCGATGTTGTTGGCTGCATTGAAGCTGTAGCCAACGCCCGGGTTCAGCTGGTCCATGCGCGCGCGGGCCAGCATGCGGGCCGCACCGACGCGGAGCAGGGTCTGCGGAGCGATTTCGTACGAAACGTTCAGGCTCGGCAGGAAGTCGGTGTACTTGTCACCATCGGTGATCGGGCGCGAAATCGTGCCGCTGCCCGGGTTCGACGCGGCATAGCCATCGGCCTGCTGGTCGGTGTGGACCACCTGCAGACCGGCGTTGCCCTTGAACCCACCGCCGTTGAAGTTGGCCTGAACGAAGCCGGTCAGAACCTTTTCACGCACGATAAAGCTGTTGGTCAGACGGCTCGGCGTCCACAGCGCTTCGTTGGTGAGGTTGTAGTTGCCGTCGTTGTAGTAACGCCAGGAATCGAACGAAACCATGCCCGGAATGCCGATGAAGTCGAGCTTCACGGGGCTGAACAGGTAGCTCGACGGGACTGCCGGGCTGGCCGGATAGGTCTTGTTGGTCAGCACGAAGCCTTCGTCGATCAGCTGCTTGCGGCGGTCCGAATAGTTCGCGCCGACGGTCACGTTGTCGAACAGGCCACCATCCAGCGCCTGAACGGCCTGAAGGCGGATCGACTGCAGGCGGTCCTTGATGGTCGGGCGGTTGACGAAGCCGTCCTGGCAGTTCGGCACGCTGCCACCGCAGCTGTTCCAGCCCTGCGGGTCGGTGATTACGAACAGAGCGGGATCGGCGTAGTTGATGGTCGGCTTGAAAGTGATCACGCCGCCGTTGGCCGGCTGAGCAAAGGCCAGGGTGTCGGTGGCGCCAACGCCGCCGCCACGGCCAGTGCCGGTGTAGATTTCAAGGTTCTCTTCAACCTTCTTGAGCTTTGAATAGCTCAGGTCGAGTTCAAAGGTCAGGGTGTCGTTGGCCTTGAACTGGCTGTTCGAGCCGACGGCCCAGATTTCGGCATCGCGGTGCACGACGTCGTTGCGCATCACGGCTTCGACGCCGCGGTAGGCGCCCGAGGTGACCAGGCCGTTAGCCGTGGTGTAGCCCGGCTGCAGCTGCGCACCCGACCACTGCAGCGGCAGTTCGATGCCGCGCAGGCGCTGGTCGTCCTTGAACTTCGACCAGTAGCCGTCGAACGTGGTGTGGATGCTGTCGTCCGGCTGGAATTCCAGCACGCCCATCACGCCATCGCGCTTGAGTTCGTTCGACTTGATGTAGGGCTTGGCGCCGCCGATGACCTTGGTGGTCGAATTGAGGTCGGGATAGCCCCAGGCCTGCCAGCGCTCTTCCTGGGTCGGCGACTGCATGCGCGCATAGCCGATCGCCCAGCCCACGGTGCCGGCTTCGTTCTGGTCGACATAGAACAGGTTGGCGCGGTAGCCCTTGTTCGAGATGTCGGGGTTGAGCTTGCCCAGATCGTTGAGTTCGGCGCGCGCGCCCAGCACGACCTGGCGCTTGCCATAGGCCAGCGGACGGATCGTCTTCATGTCGATGGTGCCGCCCAGCGCCTGGCCGATCAGCTTGGCATCGGGGGTCTTGTAGACCACGGCGCCGTTGAGCAGTTCGCTCGGATACTGGTCCAGCTCGACGCCGCGGTTGTTGCCGGCGCTGACCTGTTCGCGGCCGTTGAGCAGCGTGGTGGTGAAATCGGGCGCAAGACCACGGATCGAAACCACGTTGGCGCGGCCGTCAAGGCGCTGGGTCGCCAGACCCGGCAGGCGCGACAGCGATTCGGCGATCGACAGGTCGGGCAGCTTGCCGATGTCTTCGGCAGCGACCACTTCGACGATCGACGTGCTGGCCTTCTTCTGCGCGGCCGAAGTATCGAGCGAACCACGATAACCGGTTACGACGATTGCGCTGTCGTCGGCAGCAGCTTCCTGCGCGTGGACGACAGTCGGCAGCGCCACGGCGCCGACCGCCAGCGCCAGGGCCGAAACGCCCATGCCGCCGGAGAATTTGGTGCGAAGTGTCACGATGCACTCTCCCTAAAACCACCGGATTTGCAAACAGGCACCGGTGTCCAACCCCCTCAGGGCAGGCGGGTCCATTGGCGGAACCTCCCCTGCTCAAGCTGAGCCCATAGGTCCGCGCCAAGCACCGCCGGAAGAAGGCATACGTATACGCATATTATTCAAGCGGCGCCCCTGTGCCCACAGGGACACGCCTTGTATGCAGAGCTTACAAAGCCGCTGCGCGCTTGCCGCAGGGGTGCCCTGCGCCTAAGGTTATGAGGGGTCGGCACAACAACCGCGCAGCGGAAGACGGGAAGAGGTCATGGGCCGCAAGCGGTCGTCCAAGCCGACGAGTTTCGACATCGCCTATCTTGCCGGCGTATCGCAGCCGACCGTCAGCCGCGCGCTGCGCGGATCGAAGTCGGTCAGCCTGGCCACGCGCCAGCGGATCGAGGCGATTGCCCGCGAACTGAACTATTCGGTCGACAAGAACGCTTCGTCGCTGCGCTCACAGCGCTCCAACACCATCGCCCTGCTGTTCTTCGAAGATCCCACGCCCGACGGCGCGAACATCAACCCGTTCTTCCTCGCCATGCTGGGGTCGATCACGCGGCACTGCGCCAATCGCGGGCTCGACCTGCTGATCTCGTTCCAGAAAATGGATGACGATTGGCACGTGCGCTACCTCGATAGCCACCGCGCTGACGGGCTGATCCTGCTCGGCTATGGGGACTATACGCTCTACCGCACCCGCCTCTCGCAATTGGTCGAACACGGCACCCGCTTTGTCCACTGGGGCTCGGTGCGCGAAGACAACATCGGCGCGGCGGTGGGGTCGGACAATTTCGGCGCCGGGCGGCTTGCGGCCGATCACCTGCTTGGCCTCGGCCGCCGCCGCATCGCCTTCTTCGGCCATGCCGACGAACACTATCCCGAATTCGCCGATCGCTACCGCGGCCTGTGCACGGGCCTGGCCGAAGCGGGCGAGGCGATCGACCCTGCCCTGCAGATCGAGGCGCTCAATTCCGAGGAAGCCGGGCGGGCCTCCGTGCGCGCGCTGATCGATCGGGGGATTGCCTTCGATGCGATCTTTGCCGCCAGCGACCTGATCGCGATCGGGGCGATGCGCGCGCTGGGCGAAGCGGGGCTGGCGATCCCCGGAGATGTGGCGGTGGTCGGGTTCGATGACATCCCGGCAGCATCGCTCACCACCCCGCCCCTGACCACGATCATGCAGGATCTCAAAGCGGCCGGGGAACTGCTGGTCGAAACGCTGCTGGCCCAGATCGAAGATCACCCGGCGGCCAATCGCTCGCTGCCAACCCGGCTGATCCAGCGGCGCAGCACGCTCGGCTGAACCGGATCGGATCGCGGCCAAGGTATTCGTATGCGTGTTGCTCCGCGGCGCGGGGCGTGCAAGCCAGCTTGCTCAGGGAATTGGGGGAAGACGTCAGATGGAACACCTGCGACAGGAAAAATCGCGGCAGGGCTGGGCCGGGCTGTTCAATATCAGCTTCGGCTTTTTCGGCATCCAGATCGGGTTTGCCTTGCAGAATGCGAACATGAGCCGCGTGTTCCAGTCGCTCGGCTCAAGCCTGGATGATCTTTCTGCGCTGTGGGTTGCCGCCCCGCTGACCGGGCTGCTGGTGCAGCCGGTGATCGGCCACCTGTCGGACCGCACCTGGCTGGGCCGACTGGGCCGGCGGCGGCCCTATTTCCTCGCCGGCGCGCTGCTTGCGGCGCTGTCCTTGCTGGCCATGCCGGCCAGTTCGGCGCTGCTTTCGGCCGCCTTGCTGCTGTGGGTGCTCGATGCCAGCCTCAATGTCTCGATGGAGCCGTTCCGCGCCTTCGTGGGCGACATGCTGCGCAAGGATCAGCACACCGCAGGCTATGCCGTGCAGACCGCCTTCATCGGCGCGGGCGCGGTGGTCGGCTCGCTGTTCCCCTATCTCCTCAGCCATTGGAACGTCTCGAACGAGGCGGCACCTGGCGGCATTCCCGATACGGTGCGCTATTCGTTCTGGGCAGGCGGCGCGGCGCTGTTCGCCGCCGTGCTGTGGACCGTGCTGACCACCCGCGAATATTCACCCGAAGAGCGCGCCGCCTTTGCCGAGGCTGACGATGCCGCCGCCCCAACCCAGGCCGATCTCGCTGCCCGCTCCAGCGCTGGGCCGTTCTGGTGGATCGTGGCGGGCATCGCACTTGGCTTTGCCACCCAGACTCTGGGCCTCAAGAAGGAAGTGTTCCTGCTGGCCGCCTTGCTGGTCGGCTATGGCCTGCTCAGCCATATCGCGATCCGGCTGGCCCGCGCCGGGCGCAGCGCCAACATGCTGACCCATATCGTCGGCGATTTTTCGGGCATGCCCGACATCATGAAGCGCCTTGCGCTGGTCCAGTTCTTCAGCTGGTCGGCGCTGTTCATCATGTGGATCCACACCACCCCGGTGGTGGCGCAGAATTTCTTCGGCTCCGCCGATCCGGCCAGCGCCGCCTATCAGGACGGCGGCAACTGGGTGGGGGTGCTGTTCTCGGTCTACAACGGCGTTGCCGCGGTGGCCGCGCTGACCGTTCTGCCCGCGCTATCGCGCCGCATCGGCAAGGCGCGCACCCACATCGCCTGCCTGCTGGCCGGCAGCCTGCCGCAGGGCAAGCTGGGCATCTACATGGGGCTGTTCAACGTCTTCGTGGTGGTGCCGCAACTGCTGGTGGCAACCGTGATGGGCTCGATCATGAAAGCCTTCTTCCCGACCGAGCCGATCTGGACCATGGCCTTTGCCGCGGGCACCCTGGTGCTGGCCGCCGCCGCGATGCTGCGGGTCAAGGTACCCGGAGAAGCTTAACGAAGACAT
>JAYSCF010000029.1:1512-13432 GCA_041915005.1 Novosphingobium sp. | reverse complement strand
CGTCGGTGCGGAACACGGCGGCGTGCTGGCTCATCGTGCGCTGCATTTCGGTGCGGATTTCGGCCGTGGGCGAACCGCCCTTGGCATTGCGGTAATGGTCGAGGCGCGACAGCGCGAGATCGGCGCTGTCCTTGGGCAGTTCGGCATGGGCCGAGTTCGGCTTGACCAGTTCCTTGAGGCGCAGGCCGGCAGCGCGGCCAAACACCACGAGGTCGGTCAGCGAGTTCGAGCCCAGACGGTTGGCGCCGTGGACCGAAACGCAGGCCGCTTCGCCCACCGCGAACAGGCCGGGGACGACCGTTTCGGGGTTGCCGTCGGCACCGATGGTCATCACTTCGCCGTGATAGTTCGTGGGGATGCCGCCCATGTTGTAGTGCACGGTCGGCACCACCGGGAGCGGCTGGCGGGTCAGGTCGACGCCGGCAAAGATCTTGCCGCTTTCAGTGATCCCCGGCAGACGCTGCCCCAGCACCGCCGGATCGATGTGATCGAGGTGCAGGTAGATGTGGTCCTTGTGCGGACCAACGCCGCGCCCTTCGCGGATTTCCATCGCCATCGAGCGCGAAACCACGTCACGCGACGCGAGATCCTTGGCCGATGGAGCATAGCGTTCCATGAACCGCTCGCCTTCGGAGTTGGTGAGATAACCGCCTTCGCCGCGCGCGCCTTCGGTGATCAGCACGCCCGCGCCGTAGATGCCGGTGGGGTGGAACTGCACGAATTCCATGTCCTGCAGCGGCAGGCCCGCGCGCAGCACCATCCCGCCGCCGTCGCCGGTGCAGGTGTGGGCCGAGGTGCAGGTGTAGTACGAACGACCGTAGCCGCCGGTCGCCAGGACCACGGCCTTCGAACGGAAGCGGTGGATCGAACCGTCATCCATGCACAGCGCGATCACGCCGCGGCATTCGCCGTTTTCCATGATCAGGTCGATCGCGAAGTATTCGATGAAGAAGTCCGCGTCGTACTTCAGGCTCTGCTGGTAGAGCGTGTGGAGCAGCGCGTGGCCGGTACGGTCCGCCGCGGCGCAGGTGCGCTGCACCGGCGGGCCTTCGCCCATGTTCTGCATGTGCCCGCCAAACGGGCGCTGGTAGATCGTGCCGTCATCGTTGCGGCTGAACGGCATCCCGGCATGTTCCAGCTCGAGAATGGCCTGCGGCGCTTCGCGCACGAGATATTCGATCGCGTCCTGATCGCCCAGCCAGTCCGACCCCTTGACGGTGTCGTACATGTGCCAGGTCCAGTGATCGGGCGTGTTGTTCTTGAGGCTGGCGGCAATCCCGCCCTGCGCCGCAACGGTGTGCGAGCGGGTCGGAAAGACCTTGGTGATGCACGCGGTCTTCAGGCCGGCTTCGGCCGAGCCCATCGTGGCGCGCAGGCCCGAGCCGCCGGCGCCGACAACCACGGTGTCATAGGTATGGTCGATGATCTTGTAAGCAGGGGCGGTCATTTATCAGGCTCCCAGCACGAGGCGGATCACGCACAGCAGGCCAAAGCCAGCCCCGGCGAAAGTGGCAAGGTTGAGCAGCGCCATCGCGGCGAACTTGTTGGCGTGTTCGTGGACATAGTCCTCGACCACCACCTGCAGCCCAAGCCGCGCGTGCCAGAAGGTCGACAGCACGAACAGGCCCAGCAGCGTGCCCGGCAGCGGACGCGCGATCCATTCATGGACCGTGGCGAACTGCAGGTTCGGCAGGCGCACCAGCGAAATCAGCAGCCACAGCCCGGTGATCAGGTTGCCGATGGCGGTAAAGCGCTGCACCAGCCAGTGATGCGTACCCGAATGCGCCGAGCCATGGCCGCGCACACGTCCGATCGAAGTTCCGTTACCCATGATCCGTGTTCCTTAGCGCAGGACCGTCGCCCAGGTGGCGACAGTCAGCACGATGGCGATGATCGGCGTAACCACCGACCAGAAAGCGTTGCTCTTGAGTTCGAAGCCCGCACCGATGTCGAGCACGAAGTGGCGCAGCCCGGAAGCCATGTGATTGAAGAAGGCCCAGGTCAGGCCGATCAGCACGACCTTGCCATACCAGGCCCCCGCATGGGCGAGGAAGGCGTTGTACGAGGCATCGCCGCCGGCCAGCGCACCCAGCCAGTAGAGCAGCACGCCAAGGCCGACCACGGCCAGGCCATCGCCCGTGACACGGTGCAGGATCGAGACCAGCATTGCCGGCCCCCAGCGCCAGATCTGCAAATGCGGCGAAATCGGACGGTTCTTCGCGGCTGCCATGCGGCGGTATCCCCTTTTGAAACGGACAGGCGCAAAAGCGCCCCTTGGCACTCCCCATAGTCAAAACGTCGACGCGTGCAAGCCGTGGCTTGGCGGTTTTGTCGCCCTCGCCTAGAGCAGGGGGCATGACCACTCTTACTGCTCTTGTCACCGGATCCTCGCGCGGGATCGGCGCGGCGATCGCCGCGGGCCTGCGCGCGCGCGGCGTTACCGTGATCGGCCATGCCCGCCGCGCCCACGATTCGCAGACGATTCCCGCCGATCTGGCCGATCCCGCCGCCCCCGCGAAAATCTGGGAAGAGGCTCTGGCCCGCAGCGGCGGACGGATCGATTTGCTGGTCAACAACGCCGGGCTGTTCGACGCCAATCCGCTCGATCGCTCGGACATCGCTTGGCTCGATGGCTGGGAAGAAACCCTGCGCATCAACCTCACCGCCGCGGCGGAACTGTCGCGCTTTGCGGTGCGGCACTGGCTGGATGCCGGGCGCAAGGGCCGCGCCGTGCATATCGCCAGCCGTGCGGGCTATCGCGGCGATTCGCCCGATCACTGGCACTATGCCGCCGCCAAGGGCGGGATGATCGCGATGCACAAGACCATCGCCCGGCAATATGCCGCCAAGGGCGTGATGAGCTATGCGATCTGCCCGGGCTTTACCGACACTTCGATGGCCGACGATTACCTCGCCAGCCGGGGCGGCGCGGGCCTGCTGGCCGACATCCCGCTCGGCCGGGTCGCGCAGCCCGAGGAAATCGCCGCGATGGCGGTGTTCTGCGCGCTCGACGCCCCCGAAAGCATGACCGGCGCTGTGCTTGATGCCAACGGAGCCAGCTATGTCCGCTAGCCAGAGCTGGAAAATCACCGCCTATGCGCCGCGCGCCGTGATCGAAGGCGCGCTGCTGGCGCATGAGGACGCGTTCGACTGGGACTATGAGATCGTCATCTCGGGCAGCGAAATCGCCGAAGACAAGCCCGACGACTGGCAGCTCGAAGCGTGGCTGCCGCGCAAGCCCAGCAAGGCCGATCAGGGCGCGATCGCCGGACTGTTCGCGGGCGGCATTCCCAATTTCACGATCGAACGCCTGCCCGATATCGACTGGCTGACCCACAGCCAGCAAGGACTGGAGCCGATCCGTGCGGGGGCCTTTTACGTCCACACCCCCGAACATCCGCCGCTCGATCAGGCCGGACTGCGCGATTTCTGCATTCCCGCCAGCCAGGCCTTCGGTACCGGCCAGCACGCGACCACCGCCGGGTGTCTCGCCATGCTGACCCACATGAAGCAGCAGGGCGTGATCGTGCGCAACTGCGCGGATATCGGCACCGGCACCGGATTGCTGGCCTTTGCCGCGATCGAACTGTGGCCCCATACGCTCGCCACGGCGAGCGATATCGATGCGGTCTGCCTTGATGTCGTGGCTGACAATTGCGCGGCCAACGCCGTGCCGATGGGCGCGCGCGCCGGGGAACTGACCATGCTGGTCGCCGACGGGATGGACCATCCACTGCTCGAAGCGCGCGGCCCCTATGATCTGGTGATTGCCAACATCCTCGCCGGGCCGCTGATCAGCCTGGCCCCCGATTTCGCCAAGGCGCTGGTCCCGGGCGGGCACTTGCTGCTGGCCGGGCTGCTCGAAACGCAGGAGGCGCAGGTGCGCGCCGCCTGTCGCCGCGCCGGGATGCGGATTGCGGCGCGGCTGGTGAATGGCGACTGGTCGATCCTGTGGCTGCGCAAACGCAATTCCGCGACCGTCCGCGCCAGCCGTCCCGGGCAATTGCCCGAATGGTCGCGCAAATGGTGAAGGCAGCCCGCTGATGTCCCTGCGCGATTTCCTGCTGCTGGTTGGCGTGTGCCTGATCTGGTCGGTCAACAACGTGGTCAGCAAGCTGGTGGTCGGCATGTGGCACGTGCCGCCGCTGCTCTATGCCGCGGTGCGCTTTGCGATCGTGGCGGCAGTCACCGTGCCGTGGCTGCGCCCCATGCCGCGCCCGGTCTGGCGGATCCTGGCGGTTGGCCTGCTGATGGGCGGCGGCAGTTTCGCGCTGATGTTCATGGGGCTGCAAAGCGTCAGCCCCTCGGCCGCGGCCGTGGTGACCCAGGCCGGGGTACCGATCACCACCCTGCTGTCGATCGCCATGCTGGGCGAGCGGATCCATTGGCGCCGCGGCCTGGGCATCACGCTGACGTTGGTGGGTGTGCTGGTGGTGGTCTGGCGCCCGGGCCTTGCGATCTCGGGCGGGCTGATGCTGGTGCTGGCCTCGGCGGCATCGGGCTCGTTCGGCGCGGTGCTGATGAAGCAGATGGACGACATCGCCCCATTGCGCTTCCAGGCATGGGTCGGGATGTCGAGCTTCCTCTTGCTGGCCCCGGTTTCCCTGCTGTTCGAAGCCCACGACTGGCACCATGTTGCCCTGGTTGGCTGGCAATTCACGCTGGCCGTGGTGTTTTCCGCGCTGGTCGTCTCGGTCGGCGCGCACACGCTCTACTACTTGCTGATCAGCAAGTACGAAGCCAACCTGATCGCGCCGCTGACCTTGATTACCCCGCTGGGCACCATTGCGCTGGGTGTGCTGATCACGGGTGACCAGCTTGACCGGCAGATGCTGATCGGCACTGCGATTGCCCTGATCGGGGTGCTGATCGTGGCCGTGCGGCGCACCGGCGCGCCGATCGCCGAGGCCCAGGAACACGCCTAGCGGAACCTTAACCCCTTGGCGCTAGTGCCGAGGACATGGGCCTTCGTACGCTTCCCCCCAGCCGCCAAGGCGGTCGCCATTCCAGCCGTCTGCGGCTGGCCGTGCCGGCCTCGCTGGTGCTGCCCCACGAAACCTGTCCCTGCCTGATCGACGACATTTCCTCGACCGGAGCGCGGCTGCGGACCACGCAGTCCCTGGCCGAGCTCCGCACGCTGATCCTGGTGTTCCACGAACTGCGCCTGTTCTCCACCGTGATGTGGAGCAACAAGGGCGAATGCGGACTGCGCTTTGACCAGCCGCTGGAGCGCGAGGACATGGAAGGGATGCTGTGGATCCGCGAAAACCGCGAAGTCTATGACCGCATCTGCCAGGCCGGCCACGCTGCCGATTGGTCGATGGGCATCGGCGATTAGCGCCAGCGCGGCTCTAGCCCAGCGCATCTTCCAGCAGGGCCAGCGCCGCGCCGGTAAACAGCGCCATGTTGGCGATCCGGTCCTCGCTGAAGGTTTCGGTGGTGCGGGTCAGTTCGGCGCCCGGGCCGACCACCGCGCAGCAGCTGACCCCTGCCGCCACGCCCATCGGGTGGCGCCCGCCGCCAGCCGATCCGGTTTCGGCAATGCCCCACTGCGCACCAAACCGGTCACGGATCGCCCGCGCCTGCAACAACGCATAGTCCGGCGTGGCCGAACGCATCCCGTCATAGGCCTCGGCCGGCAGATCGAACAGCACGTCGCGCGCCCGAAACGAATAGACCACCCCGCCCCCGACATAGAACTTGAGCGCGCCCGGCACGGTCAGCAACGCCGCGCCGATCAGGCCGCCAGTGGCGCCATCTGCCACGGCAATCTTTTCCCGCCGGGCTTTGAGCGTCTCGGCAATCCGCACTGCGGTGGGGTGAAATTCGTGGAGCATCACCCTATCCCGCCGCCCTGACGATTTCGGCCCAGGCGGCCTCGTCGATCACGCCGATCCCCAGCGCCGCTGCCTGCTTGAGCTTGCTGCCCGCCCCCGGCCCGGCCACCACCAGATCAGTCTTGGCCGAAACCGAACCCGCCGCCTTTGCGCCCAGCCGCTCGGCCTGTGCCTTGGCTTCGTCGCGGCTCATCGTCTCAAGCTTGCCGGTGAACACCACGATCTTTCCCGCCACTGCGCTGTCACGGGTTTCGACGATATAGTCGGGCGGTGTCACTTCACCCAGCAGATCGTCCCACACCGCGCGGTTGTGCGCTTCGTGGAAGAAATCGCCCAGCGCCTCGGCCACGGCCGGGCCGATCCCGTCGATCGCGGTCAGCTCTGCGCGGGCGTCATCGTCTCCGCTGCCGGCGCGCTCGGCCAAGGCCCGCAGCGCCGGCAAGGTGACGAACCGCTTGAGCAGATCGCGCGCGGTCACCGCGCCGACATGGCGGATGCCCAGCCCGAACAGCAACCGCGCGGCATCCGGCGCACGCTTGGCCTCGATCGCGGCGATCAGGTTGTCGACCGACTTGTCCTTCCAGCCTTCGCGGCCCAGCATTTCCTCGCGGCGGCGACGCAGACGGAAGATGTCGGCCGGGCTTTCCAGCCAGCCGAGCGCAAAGAATTCATCGATGGTCTTTTCGCCCAGCCCTTCGATATCCAGCGCGGCGCGCGACACGAAATGCTTGAGCCGTTCGGTCCGCTGCGCCGGGCAGATCAGCCCGCCGGTGCAGCGCACATCGACCTCGCCCTCCTCGGCCACGGCTTCGCTGCCGCATTCGGGGCAATGATCGGGAAAGGCATAGGCGGCGCGCGGCGCATCGCGGGTGAGGTTTTCAACCACCTGCGGGATCACGTCCCCGGCGCGCTGAATCACCACCCGGTCGCCG
This sequence comes from Novosphingobium sp., assembly GCA_041915005.1. Classification (GTDB taxonomy): domain Bacteria; phylum Pseudomonadota; class Alphaproteobacteria; order Sphingomonadales; family Sphingomonadaceae; genus Novosphingobium. The sequence continues at coordinate 6,663 of JAYSCF010000029.1, read as the reverse complement.
ATGCGCACGCCCAGCCGGGCGATTTCATCGCGATTGTGGAGCGTGACATTGGAAACCATCACCCCGCCGACCGTAACCGGGGTGAGCCGCCCGACCGGGGTGAGCTTGCCCGTCCGCCCGACCTGGATGTCGATCGCCTCCAGCGTGGTTTCGGCCTGTTCGGCAGGAAACTTGTGCGCGATCCCCCAGCGCGGGGACTTGGCGACAAAGCCCAGGCGCTCCTGCCAGTCGAGCCGGTCAACCTTGTAGACCACGCCGTCGATGTCATAGGGCAGCTCGGCCCGGGCATGCTCGATCGCGCGGTAATGCGCCAGCATCGCGGCGGGGCTGTCGCACACCGTCAGCAGCGGCGAAACCGGTACGCCCCAGGCGGCCAATTGCTGCATCATCGCGAACTGGCTGTGCGCCGGCACCGCGCTGGCCGCGCCCCAGCCATGGGCGAGAAAACGCAGCGGCCGGCTGGCGGTGACGCTGGCGTCCTTTTGCCGCAGCGATCCTGCCGCAGCATTGCGCGGGTTGGCGAACAGCTTGTCACCGCGGGCTTCCTGCGCGGCGTTGAGCGCGGCGAAATCGGCCTTGCTCATGTAAACCTCGCCGCGCACTTCGAAAACGTCGGGCACATCGCCGGCCAGCTGCTGCGGGATGTCGGCAATCGCGGCGACATTGGCGGTCACGTCCTCTCCCACCTGGCCATCGCCGCGGGTCGCCGCGCGCACCAGCCGGCCCTGCTCGTAGCGTAGCGAGCACGACAGCCCATCGATCTTGTCCTCGGCGGTCATTGCCACCGGCTCGCCCTCGCCCAGCGCCAGGAAGCGGCGCACCCGGGCGACGAATTCGGCCACGTCCTCCTCCGAAAAGGCATTGTCGAGGCTCATCATCCGCACCGCGTGGGTGACCTTGGCCAGCGGCGAGGATGCCACTTCGTGGCCGACCTGCCGGCTTGGGCTGTCGGGCCGAACCAGGTGCGGATATTCCGCCTCAAGCTCGGCATTGCGGCGCACCAGCGCATCGAACTCCGCGTCGGAAATCTCCGGCGCGTCGTGGGCGTGATAGAGCTTGTTGTGGTGCGCGATCTGGCGCGCGAGCCGCATCAATTCGTTCGCGGCATCGGCTTCGGCAAGCAGGTTCACACGCCCTCCAGCAAGCGATCGGCCTGGGCGCGCGCCTCGGGCGTGACTTCGGCGCCCGAAAGCATCCGGGCGATTTCCTCCTTGCGGGCCGCCGCATCGAGCAGCGCGACCGAGGTGCGCGTGACGGTGCCTTCGGAGGACTTGGCGATCATGTAGTGCTGCTGTCCGCGCGCGGCGACCTGCGGGCTGTGGGTGACGGCCAGCAATTGCCCGCCCGCGGCAAGGCGGGCCAGCCGTTCGCCAATGGCATTGGCCACCGCGCCGCCCACGCCGCGATCGATTTCATCGAAGATCACGGTCGCCGCGCCGCCCTCTTCAGCCAGCGCCACCTTGAGCGCGAGGATGAAGCGCGACAGTTCGCCGCCGCTGGCGATCTTGCCCAATGGCGCGAAATCGGCGCCGGGGTTGGTGCTGATCAGGAATTCGACCGCATCGATCCCCGCCCCGCTCCAGCGCTCTTCGGGCAGACGGGTCACGCTCGTGCGGAAGCGTGCGGCATCAAGCTTGAGCGGGGCCAGTTCGCCGGCCACTGCCAGGTCGAGCCGCCGGGAGGCTTCATTCCGCGCTGCCGAAAGCGCCTCGGCCCGGGCGCGGAAGGTCGTGCCGGCAGCGCTTGCCGCCGCTTCCAGGCCGGCGATTTCGGCCTCTCCGCCTTCGATCGCATCAAGGCTGGCGCGCATTTCGCGCATTTTCTGGGGCAGATCATCAACCTGGCAGCCATGCTTGCGCGCGGCGGCACGCAGGTCGAACAGGCGGGTCTCGATCCGGTCAAGCGCGGCGGGATCATGGGCCAGCGCCTCGGCCGCGCGTTCAAGCCGGTCCTCGGCCTCGCTCGCCTCGATCACCGCGCGGTCCAGCGCGGCCAGTGCCTCACCCAGCAGCGCGTGCTCGCCCGCAATCCGGTCAAGCCGCCGCGCCGCCCCGCGCAGCATGGCCAGCGCCGAATCCGATCCGGCCCACAGCGCCTGCAGCGCGCCAAGGTCATCGGCCAGCTTTTCCCCCTTCTGCATGTCGGCCCGTGCTTCGGCCAGGTGCAGTTCCTCGCCCTGCAAGGGTTCAAGGGCGGCCAGCTCGGCCAGGTGGGCGAGCAGCAGATCCCGGTCGGCACTGGCCTGATCAAGCCGGGCCCGCGCCGCCTCCAGCGCATCGCGCGCGGCGCGCCAATCCTGCCAGGCGGCCTCCACCCCGGCGGCATCCCCGCGGGCATAACGATCGAGCAGCACCCGGTGGCCGCGCGGATTGACCAGGCCGCGATCATCGTGCTGGCCGTGCAGTTCGACCAGCGCGGGCGCGAGGTCGCGCAGCAGGGCAGCGCTGACCGGCTGATCATTGACGAAGGCCTTGGACCCGCCATCGGCGCGCAGCCGCCGCTTGATCAGCAGCGGCTCGCCCGGTTCGACATCGACCTCGGCCTCGGCCAGCACGGCACGAATGGCCTGAGGCAGGCGATCAAACTCGAAACTGGCGGTGACGCTGCCCTGGTCTTCGCCGGCGCGAACCAGGCCGCTTTCGGCCCGCGCGCCCAGCACCAGGCCCAGCGCATCGAGCAGGATCGACTTGCCCGCCCCCGTCTCCCCGGTAAGCACGCCAAGGCCATGCCCGAAATCGAGATCAAGCGCCTCGATCAGCACGATGTTGCGTATGGAAAGCCGGGTCAGCATGTTCGCGGACCGTTCTAACGCGGCGATTGGCGCGCGTCACCCATCACGAGCCAGCTTTTGCACACGCCAACGCGTGGGGGCGGAACGCGTCGGATGCGCCCCGCCCCCGGCCGGATCGCTCCGGCCATGGCGTCGTCAGGCGGGCCGGAGAGGATTGCCCGCCGTCGAACCGCTCAGAATTCGACCTTGATCGTCCCGCCAAAGGTGCGCGGATCGCCCGGCGACCCGGCAATCAGGCCGGTGTTGCCGCTCGCCACCGAGAGCATCTCGAAATAGTTGACGTCAAAGGCGTTGCGGACCCAGCCGAACAGGTTGAACCCGCCCGGGGTGCGAAAGCCCAACCGCAGATTGGTCAGCGCATAGCCATCGATCCAGGTATAGGCCGATGGCGTGGGGTTCGAGGAAAACGCAGTGCGATAGCTGCCATCGACGCCCAGGTAGACCTCGCCGCCCTGCCCCAGCAGCGTCACCGGCACATTGCCTTCGGCCCCATAGGACAGCGACCACTTCGACACCCCAGGCAGGCGCTGGCCCGAAATGTCGCAGGCCGCAGGGCTGAGCGCACCCGCCACGCCCGCAGCGCCGGGCACCTGCGATCCGCTCACCGTGGTCCCGCCCGACAGTTCGGGCGGGCACGGCGCATCGACGAATTTGCGATAGGTCGCATCGTTCCAGGTCCCATTGACATAGGCGTTGAACCGCGCGCTCGGGCGCAGCGAGAGATCCCATTCGATCCCCTGGGTGCGGACCTTGTCGGCATTGGCCAGATAGCCGCGCAGCACGCCCAGCTGGCCGTTGTTGACCAGAGCCTGGTAGTCACCAATCTCGGTGCGGAACGCGGCGAGGTTGAAGGTCACCTTGCGGTCCCAGAACTGGGTCTTGAGCCCCACCTCATAGTGGTTGACCGTCTCGGGCTTGACCGTGGCCGCCGCGAGCAGGGGATTGCCGGCATTGTCGGCCGGCACGCCGTTGAGATTGATTCCCCCCGACTTGAAGGTGCGTGACCAGGTGGCATAGCCGTGAACATCCGGCGTCAGGTCATAGGTCAGCGTGAGATCGCCCGAGACGTTCCAATCGCTGAACTTCGCGGTGAAGGACTGCGGTGCCAGCACGGCGAGCTGCGCGGTCTGGCGCGCGGTATTGCTGGGCGAAAAGGTCACAAGATTGCCCTGCCCATCGCGCACCACCGAGATGTAGTGCCCGTCCTTCGTGTCATAGTTGATGTGGAAGCCCGGCTGGACATGCAGCCGATCGGTGAGCTTCCACACCAATTGCCCGAACAGTGCCGCGCTGGTGTTGTCTAGCGCGATGTCGTTGCTGGCGGTCAGGCCATTCAGGACCGAAGGATCGTTCGACAGCGCGCTTGACGGGGCGATCAGCCACTTGCTGGCGGCACTGCCCTGTTCCTGCGTGCCCTGGGTGCGCACGGTCTGCTTGAAGCCGAACAGGCCGAGCGTGAAATCGAACCGATCGCCGCTTGCCGCATAGCGCAGTTCCTGGGTGTACTGGTTCTGCTGCGACGGGTTCTGGCTCTTGGTGGTGATCGGCAGCCCCAGGAAATCGCGGTCGTTCGAGGGCAGCCAATCCCAGAACCGCCAAGCGGTAACCGAAGTCAGCGTGCCCGCGCCGAGATCCGCCTTCACCCGCAGCGAAACCCCGCCGATCTTGTTGCCGGCATTGAGATCGGCATCGACGTCGGTGATGCGGTCAAAGGCATTGGTGCTGGGCACGGCATAGCCCTGCGCGGCGGCCAGGGCGGCATATTGCCGGTTGAGCGCGCGCTGGGTCGCGCCGGTGCGGACATAGACCTGGGCGCAGCATTCGGGGTTCTGGCGGCTGAAGTCCCCGGCCAGCGTTACATCGACACTGCTGGACGGGCGCCACAGCAACTGCCCGCGCAGCCCGAGATTGTCCTGCTGGTTGATCCAGTTGCCGGTGTGGGTGTTGAAGATCGTCCCCTGGCGTCCGGTGGCCGAAATCGCGATGCGCGCGGCCAGGGTATCCGACAGCGGGCCCGAAACCGCGGCCTTGGCCTGCTTGAAGCCGAGGTTGCCCACGCTCACTTCGGCGAGGCCTTCGAATTGGAAGGTCGGCTGGCGGCTGGTGATGTTGATCGCGCCGGCGGTGGTGTTCTTGCCATAGAGCGTGCCCTGCGGCCCGCGCAGCACTTCGATCTGCTTTACATCGAGGAAGTCGAACGTCGCCGAGGCGACACGCGAATAATAGACATCGTCGACATAGATCCCGACGCCCTGTTCGATCCCGTCGTTGGTCAGGCCAAACGGCGCGCCGATGCCGCGGATGTTGACCGTGCTGTTGCGCGGGTTCGAGGTGTAGAACTGCACAGTCGGGGTCAGCTG
>JAYSCF010000029.1:0-1502 GCA_041915005.1 Novosphingobium sp. | reverse complement strand
AGCCGCCCGACGTTGAAGGCCCCGGTGTTGTCGATGTGCTCGCCCCCCACGACCGAGATCGCCAAGGGCACGTCTTGCGAGGATTCGGCGCGGTGGCGGGCGGTGACGACGATTTCCTCGCCGCTGTCGCCAGCACCGGTTCCGGCCGAGGTTTCTTGCGGGCTTGCGGGCGCTTCTTCAGCCAGCGCGGGGAAAGATACGAGCGCCACCGAAGCGAGCAGCGAAGCGCGAACGAACGAATGCATGTCCAAGTCCTTTGCAGGGTGTTGGCCGCATCCGGTGGTCCGGTCTGCAACGATCAGGTAGCCCGGGGCCGGTCATGCGCGGCCGGCCCCGAACACGGGTAAAGTCAAAAGCGCTGACGCTCGGTCACGTCGAGCTGGACCACCTTGCCATCGTGGACGGTCAGCTGGACCACCCCATACCGCAGGTCGGCAACGGCGGCGGCCAGAGCCTCTGCCACCGGGCGCGGCAATTGCCCCACGGCGTTCAGGTTGGCGGGCGATGGCACGGTCTGCGTCTGGCTCATCAGTGATCTCCTTGCCGCCGACAATATCTCTACTGTTTCGATAGACAAGAGAAAGAATGCTTGCCGGCGATGAAGCGCAGCTTTTGCGCGCCGGGCTGACAAGGGGGCGGAGCATGGTTGTCGGGGGGCCGTAACCGCACTGTCACATCGCCACATAACCGCAACGCGCCGCGCGCATTGGAATGACATGAAAGCGCCCAGACAGGGGGATCCAGGCATGTCGATTCGCTCCAACCAACCCGCCGTGCAAAAGGGCCTGCCCGATTGGCTCGACCTGCCCGAACCGCGCGGGTTCCGCCCCAAGCGCCGCTATCGCACGGTGTGGATTTCCGACATCCACCTTGGCACGCGCGGCTGCAATGCCGAGATGCTGCTCGATTTCCTGCGCTCGATCGAATGCGAGACGCTTTATCTGGTTGGCGACATCGTCGACGGCTGGCGGCTGCGCAAGGGGTGGTACTGGCCCGATGCCCACAACGAAGTGGTGCGCCGGGTGCTGAAGCTCGCGCATCGTGGCACCCACGTGGTGCTGGTGGCGGGCAACCACGACGAGATGCTGCGCCCCTATGCCGGGATGAGCTTTGGCGGGGTCGAAGTCGCGCTCGAGGTGATCCACGAAACCGCCGATGGCCGCCGCCTGCTGGTCACCCACGGCGACGGGTTCGATACCGTGGTGCTCTATGCCCGCTGGCTCGCCTTCCTGGGCGACAAGGCCTATTCGGTGCTGCTGCGGCTCAACGTGGTGCTCAACGCCGTGCGCCGCCGGCTCAAGCTGCCGTACTGGTCGTTGTCGGCCTATCTCAAAAAGCGGGTCAAGAACGCGGTCCAGTTCATCGGCGCGTTCGAGGATGCCGTGGCCCACGCCGCGCGCGACCGGCAGGTCGATGGGGTGGTCTGCGGCCACATCCACTCGGCCGAAATCCGCCAGATCGGCGACATCACCTATTACAACGACGGCGACTGGGTCGAAAGC
>JAYSCF010000028.1:0-13471 GCA_041915005.1 Novosphingobium sp. | reverse complement strand
GGCCTGGTGGATCGGGCCATAGGTGCTGCCCCAGCCGACCACGGCCAGCTTGCCCTTGGAATCGCCCAGGGTGACTTCTTGCGCCGGGATGCCCTTGGCCACGCCATCGACCTTGGCCTTGCGGGCATCGGTCATCTGCTGGTGGGCGCCGGGGCTGTAATCGAGATTGCCGGTGCCGGGGTTCTTTTCGATCCCGCCGATGCGGTGCATCAGGCCCGGGGTGCCCGGCTTGATCCACGGGCGCGCGCCCTTGTCATCGCGGGCATAGGGCAGCAGCGTGCCATCGGGCCCGTTGGGCGCTGCAAGGAAGCTGGCCGGGAATTCCTTGAACGTGGCGGGATCCGGCACCTTCCACGGCTCGGCCGCATTGGCGATATAGCCATCGGTCAGCAGCATCACCGGGGTCATGTACTGCACGGCCAGGCGGCAGGCTTCGATCGCGCATTCAAAGGCATCGCTGGCCGACCGCGCGGCGATCACCGGCATCGGCGTATCGCCGTTGCGGCCATAGACCGCCTGGTAAAGGTCCGATTGCTCGGTCTTGGTGGGCAGGCCGGTCGAGGGGCCGCCGCGCTGCGAATTGACGATCACCAGCGGCAGTTCGGTCATCACCGCCAGGCCCATCGCCTCACCCTTGAGCGCGATGCCCGGGCCCGACGAGGAGGTTACCCCCAGCTGCCCGGCATAAGACGCGCCGATCGCCGAGGCGATCGCGGCAATTTCGTCTTCGGCCTGGAAGGTGGTGACGCCAAATTCCTTGAGACCTGCAAGATAGTGCAGGATCGAACTGGCCGGGGTGATCGGATAGCCGCCGAAGAACATCGGCAGATGCGCCAGCTGCGCGCCCGCAACCAGGCCCAGCGCCACGGCTTCGGCACCGGTGATGGTGCGGTAGAGCCCCGGGGCGCTTTCGACCGGATCGAGGTGGATCTTCTTGACCTGCCCGCCGATTTCAGCCGTTTCGCCATAGGCATGGCCGGCATTGAGCGCGGCGATGTTGGCCTCGGCCAGCACCGGGTTCTTCTTGAACTTGGCGTTGAGCCAATCGATCAGCGGCTGGCGATCGCGGTCGAACATCCACAGCGCCAGGCCCAGCGTCCACATATTCTTGCAGCGCAGGGCTTCCTTGTTGCCCAGGCCGAACGGCTTGACCGATTCCAGCGTCAGCGCGCTGATATCGAAGGCCAGGAGGTTCCACTTCGACAGCGAACCGTCTTCGAGCGGGTTGACCTCGTACTTGGCCTTTTCAAGGTTGCGCTTCGAAAATTCGCCGCTGTCGGCAATGATCAGCCCGCCCGCCTTGAGCGCGCCGACATTGGTCTTGAGCGCGGCCGGGTTCATCGCCACCAGCACGTCGGGCGCGTCGCCGGCGGTGTCGATCTCGGTCGATCCGAAATTGATCTGGAACGCGGAAACGCCGAACAGCGTGCCCTGCGGCGCGCGGATTTCAGCCGGGAAATCGGGGAAAGTCGCCAGATCGTTGCCCGACAGCGCGGTCGAGAGCGTGAACTGCCCGCCCGTCAGCTGCATCCCATCGCCCGAGTCACCGGCGAAGCGGACGACCACGGCTTCGGGGGTGGAGTTCGTGCGAAGATCGGGTTCGGCGAGTTGCGTTGCCATGCGTGTTCCTTGTCAAGCGGACCCATCGCGGCCCTGCCCATCACACAGCGCCCTAGTCCCCTCCCTGCACCGCGCGCAATCAAGAAAAACTGTCGCACCGGCAAAACCACAAGAGGACTGCCAAGACGGCTAGTCAAGTGGCATTCTGCGACTTAACCTGTCGATTAAACGCTGCCGAGAGAGGATCCCCGATGACCACGACCACCCCCTTCATCCGCGAGGACGTGAAAGGCTTTCTTGCCCTGGTGAACAGCCTGCCCGCGCCAGAGGCGCTGGTGCCGCAAGAACAGCGCGAAGGCTATCTCGGGCTGAAAGCCATGACCGAGGCCGATCCGCGCGCGCTGGCCGTGATCAAGACCCTCACCTGCCCCGGCCCGGCGGGCGATATTCCGGTGCGCTTCTATGACGTGCGCGAAACCCGCGATCCTTCGCCGGTGGTGCTGTTCTTCCACGGCGGCGGTTTCGTGATCGGCGATCTGGATACCCACAATTCCCTGTGCACGGAGCTTTCGGCTGAACTCGACCTGCCGGTGCTGGCGGTGGACTATCGCCTGGCGCCCGAGCACCCCTTCCCCGCCGCGCCCGACGATTGCGAGGCTGCGGCGCGCTGGCTGGCCGCCAGCCCGGCCGAACTGGGCCGCACGGTCACCGGCCTGATCACCATCGGCGGCAGCGCGGGGGGCAACCTTGCCACGGTCACCGCGCGCGCGCTGTGCGACAAGCCCGCTGCCGCGCCGATGGTGCTGCAGGTGCTGCTCTATCCCTGCACCGACGAATCCGAGGACGGTTCGATGGAACGCTTTGCCGAAGGGCACCTGCTGACCAAGGCGGTGATGGAATGGTTCTTTTCGCTGTACCTGCCCAAATCCGGCGATCCGCGCGCTTTCCCGCTCCACGCCAGCGCGGCGGGCATGTGCCCCTCGATCGTTGCCACGGCGGGGCTTGATCCGCTGCAGGACCAGGGTCGGCGGATTGCCGCCAAGCTGGTCGAGGCCGGGGTCGACACCCTCTATCTCCACATGGAAGGGCTGACCCACGACTTTTCCAGCACCCGCAAGGCGCTGCCCAGCGCCCAGGCCGAAATGCAGCGGATCATTGCCGCAATGAAGTTGATGTTGGGCAAGGTTTCCGCCTAAGGGCGGAGCCATGCCCCATGATCCCTCCCAGCTTCCCTATCGCCCCTGCGTGGGGGTGATGCTCGTCAATGCCGCCGGTCTCGCCTTTGTTGGCCGGCGCATCGACATGCGCGAAACCCTGGGAGAGGCCGACGCCAATTTCTGGCAGATGCCGCAAGGCGGGATCGACGATGGCGAGGACGTGCGCGAAGCGGCCTTGCGCGAACTGTGGGAAGAAACCGGGGTGCGCGAACAGCACGTTACCCTGATCGCCCAGACGCGCGAGGAACTGCTCTATGACCTGCCCGATTTCCTGATCGGCAAGATGTGGGGCGGCAAGTATCGCGGCCAGCGCCAGCACTGGCTGCTGGCGCGGTTCTCGGGCGAAGATGCCGACATCGATCTGGCCGCGCACGATCCAGCCGAATTCAGCGAATGGCGCTGGGTCGAACCGGCCGAGCTGCCCGACCTGATCGTGCCGTTCAAGAAGCGCGTCTACCGCGCGGTCCTTGACGAATTTCGCGACCTGATCTGAGCGTTCAGTTCTGAACCGTGGCGGGCGGCGTGGCCGGCTGCGATGAAACCGGCTCGGCACTGACCACGCGCTGGGCCGGGCCCTTTTCGATCGCAGCGGCAAGTTCGCTGGCCGGCGCGCAATCGGCCTTGCCGCACAGCTGACCAAGGCGCGACAGGTTGCGCCGGGCCTTTTCGATCGCCCCCTTTTCGACCAGGGCCATGCCCTCGCCGGCGATGGCGAACTGGTTGTCCGGCTCGATCGTCAGCGCTTGGCGGTAATAGTGCAGCGCCTTGCCCTGCATCCCCTGCTTGCGGGTAGCCTCGGCCAGGTTGAGGAAAATCGCGACATGGCCCGGCTGGATCGCCAGCGCCGCCTCGAAGGCGTCGATCGCGGCGTCGGGCTGGCCATTGGCAAGCGCCGCGCGGCCCTGCTGAACCAGGGCGGCGGCACGCGGATCAAGGGGCTGCGGCGGGGCGCCATGGCCAACGCTGGCGGTCACGCCGGCCAGCAACGCAAGCGCGAGCGCGGCGGGGGTAAAACGCATCAGTTGCTCCTTGAGCCTCGACATCGCCGGCGGTGCTATCACAGCATTTTGAAACGCGCGACGAAAAACCCGTCGGTTCCGTCATGCAGCGGATCGAAGCGGATCCCGCCGCCGCGTGGGATTCCCGCCCCGGGACTTGGGGTATCGGCGCACCAACCGGCATGGCGCGCCAGGAACGCCGCCGCCTGATCCGCCCCTTCGGCATCGAGCAGCGAACAGGTGATGAAAACCAGCCGCCCGCCCGGCTTTACCAGCCCCGCCGCGACATCGAGCAGCCGCGCCTGCAAGGCCGCCAGCCGCGCCAGTTCCTCGCCCGTCAGCCGCCAGCGGGCCTCGGGATTGCGCCGCCAGGTGCCCGCCCCCGAACAGGGCGCATCGACCAGCACCAGATCGCAGTGCTGCGCCAGATCGGCCAGCGCCTCTACCTCGCGCCCCGTGTCGAGCAGGCGGGTTTCGGCAAAAGCCGCCCCGGCCCGTTCAGCCCGCGGAGACAGCCGCGACAGCCGCGCCCGGTCGGAATCGCAGGCGATCAGCCGTCCGCGTCCGCCCATTGTGGCGGCGAGAGCAAGGGTCTTGCCCCCTGCCCCGGCGCACAGATCAACCACCACTTCGCCCGGCCGGGCATCGGCGATCACGCAGGTCAGCTGCGATCCGGCATCCTGCACCTCGATCCGCCCGTCCTTGTAGGCATCCCACTGTTCGACCGGGGTGCCATGCGGCAGCCGCACGCCTTCGGGCGCCAGCAGCGGCTCTCCCGCCAATGGCAGGGCGATCGTCTCGCGCGAGGCCTTGAGGCTGTTGATGCGAATGTCGAGCGGGGCACGGCCGAGCAGCGCAGCAGCCGCCTCTCCGGCAATGCCGCTATCGGCCAGCGCCGCTTCAATCCATGTCGGGGCAATGCCAGCCTCGGCCACGGCCTCGCCCGGTGTGATCGGCTGGGGGGCATGACGCGATCCATCGAACAGCGCGGCCAGCGCATCGTCATCCTGCGCCAGCCGCAACAGCGCGGCCCGCCCGCTGGCCGGCACTTCGCCGCATTCCCGAATGGCGCGGTAGATCAGGTCGCGCACCGCGCGGCGATCCCCGCTGCCGGCAAAGCGGCGGCTGCGGAACCATTCGGCGATGATCCGATCCGCGCTGGGCCCGCGATCACGCGCCGCGGCGATCACCAGGTCCAGAACCTCGATCGCCGCCTGAACCCGTGCGGCGGGGGTCACGACTTGTAGTTCGGGGCCTCGCGGGTGATCGTCACGTCATGGACGTGGCTTTCCTTGAGACCCGCGTTGGTGATCTGCACGAACTGCGCCTTGGTGCTGAGCGCCTCGATCGTGGCCGATCCGGTGTAACCCATCGCCGCCTTGATCCCGCCAACCAGCTGATGGACCACATCCTTGGCCGGGCCCTTGTACGGCACCTGACCTTCGATCCCTTCGGGGACCAGCTTCATCTGGTCCTTGATGTCCTGCTGGAAATAGCGATCGGCAGAGCCGCGCGCCATCGCCCCGACCGAGCCCATGCCGCGATACGACTTGTAGGCGCGGCCCTGATACAGGAACGTTTCGCCCGGGGCTTCCTCGGTCCCGGCCAGCAGCGAGCCGACCATGATGCTCGAGGCGCCGGCGGCCAGCGCCTTGGCCGCATCACCCGAAGTGCGCAGGCCGCCATCGGCGATGATCGGCACGCCGGCATCGCGGGCCGCGCGCGCGGCTTCCATGATCGCGGTCAGCTGCGGCACGCCAACGCCCGCAACCACGCGGGTGGTGCAGATCGAGCCCGGCCCGATCCCGACCTTGACCGCATCGGCCCCGGCATCGATCAGTGCGCGGGTGGCGTCATAGGTGGCGACATTGCCGGCCACGACCTGGGCCGAGTTCGACAGCTTCTTGACCCGTTCAACCGCGCGGGCAACGTCCTTGTTATGGCCGTGGGCGGTGTCGATGATCACCACGTCGCATTCGGCGGCCAGCAGCGCCTCGGTGCGTTCAAAGCCCTTTTCGCCAACAGTCGTGGCAGCGGCGACGCGTAGGCGCCCGGCGGCGTCCTTGGTGGCATCGGGGTAATTGACGGCCTTTTCGATGTCCTTGACCGTGACCAGCCCGATGCAGTGGAAGGCATCGTCCACCACCAGCAGCTTTTCGATCCGGCGCTGGTGCAGCAGGCGGCGCGCTTCATCCTGGCTCACGCCGGGGCGCACGGTCGCCAGGTTTTCGTGGGTCATCAGCTCGCGCACCGGCTGGGCCGGATTGTCGGCAAAGCGCACGTCGCGGTTGGTCAGGATGCCGACCAGCTTGCCGCCGGCTTCGACCACCGGGATGCCCGAAATGCGGTTGGCCAGCATCAGCGCCTGGGCTTCACCCAGCGTGGCATCGGGCGCGATGGTGATGGGATTGACCACCATGCCGCTTTCGAACCGCTTGACCGCGCGCACCGCGGCGCACTGTTCCTCGACCGTGAGATTGCGGTGCAGCACGCCGATCCCGCCGAGCTGCGCCATGACAATTGCCATGTCGGCTTCGGTCACGGTGTCCATCGCCGAGGACAGCACCGGGATGTTGAGCGCGATGTCGCGGGTCAGGCGCGTGCGGGTGTCGGCCATCGAGGGGACGATATCGGATTCCGCCGGCAGCAGCAGAACGTCATCGAAAGTCAGGCCGAGGGGGATATCCATGGTGCCACTACGCCTTTGCGGGTCTAGAATCGTGGCGGCCCATGTAACGACAGCGGCGCAAAAGGGCTAGTGCGATTTCCCCGGTTACTTCGCGCGTGCGGGAACCTTGCGCGGATCGGCAAACCAGCGCGCCAATGCGGTAAGAAAACCAACGTCATCCGCCGCTCCGCCCAGCTCCAGGCCGGGTTTCACCTTGTCGCTCGGGCGGTGATAGTCAGCCTCCATGAAGCGTTCGACCCGGGCCATGTCTGACCACGAACTGGAAACCATCACAGCGGGCACATCATACTGCAGCAGCGCCCAGCCATCCTGGCGGCGGACATAGGGCGCGATCCGATCGTCGGTGAACAACTTCTTCTTCTGCGCCTTGGCCACGGCGGCGATCGCCCCGTCCATCTGCGTCAGCCCCTTGCCAACCACCGCAAAAGGTTGCCCGGCAGGGCCGATCGCGACCGTATCGATGTTGAATGCGCCAACGATCCGCCCCAGCGGCAGCGGCGGATCTTCGGCAAAGGCATGGGCGCCCAGCAGGCCCAGCTCCTCGCCGGTCGTCGCCAGAAAGTAGATGTCGCGTTCGGGCTCCGGCCCATCGGCCAGGCGGCGCGCCACTTCGGTCAGCACCGCCAGCCCGCTGGCATTATCGACCGCGCCGTTGCAGATCTGCGCCTCTGCCGGCGGGGGCACGCAGCGCCCGAAATGGTCCCAGTGCGCCAGCAGCAGCACCGCCCCCAGATCGGGCCGCTTGCCCGGCAGCTTGCCGATCAGGTTGTGGGTGTGGATCCGCGTCTCGCGGGTCGTCGCCTCAAGCGAGACCGTGACATCGAGCACGCGCGGCACGAAGCCCGGCGCTGCGGCGGCCTGCTCCAGGCCGGCCAGGGTCTGCCCGCTGCCGGCCAGTGCGCGGGTCATGCCATCGGCGGTGATGAAGGCTTCAAGATCGCCGCCCAATTCCTCACCCGCCAGGGCATAGCCCATGCGGCGGCGATGGGCGCTCACGTTTTCAAGGCTGCGCGTTCCGTTCAGCACGGTCAGCACAGCGGTTGCCCCGCCCTTGAGCAAGGCATTCTGCCGCTCTGAGGTTTCATCCTCGCCATCCAGCAGCACGGCAACCCGCCCGGCCAGTTCGGAGCGCGGCGGAACGGCCTGGCCCGTGCCGACGAACAGCAGCGGCGCATTTTCGATCAGCGCGCGCTTGCCCGAGGTAAGCACGGTGGTGGCTTCCTGCGATACCAACAGGTGGCGCCCGCGATGGGCAAAGGTCGCGCGGCTGCCATCGGGTTCACGCCCGACGATCGTGACCGGCGCAAACCAGGTGTGGCCGGGATCGTTGGTGCCCGATTGCAGGCCGATCTCGAACCACTGCTTGCCGAGGTAGCGCAGGGTCTTCGATTCGCCCTCGGTGCCGGGTTCGCGGCCTTCATAGGCATCGCTCGCCAGCTCGGTGATCTGCTCGAGCAGCCGGGTCTTGAGCTGGGCATTGGCCAGTTCTTCGCGGGACGGCTTGCGTGCAGCTTCTGCTGCCACGGGGACGAGCGCCAACGCCGCTGCCAGCAGCGGAGAGGCCAAACGGTTCGCCGCTCCCCAAAAACGTTTCATCGATGGGCAGACACCACAAAGCCCCCCTGCCCGCAAGCGGAGAAACCGCGCCGCCTGCGGTTAACGCGCCGTGGTGGCAGGAAAGCTACACCTGCCTGCGCGCGCGGCGATTATTCGGCCGTCCAGCCGCCGTCCATGCTGATGTTGGTGCCGGTAATATTGGCCGCGGCATCGCGGCACAGGAACGCCGCCATTTCCCCGACATCGCTGGGTTGGACGAATTTCTTGGTCGGCTGGCGCGTCAGCAGCACGTCGCTGATCACCTGATCGCGGGTCATCCCGCGCGCCGCCATGGTATCGGGGATCTGGTTCTCGACCAGCGGGGTCCAGACATAGCCGGGGCTGATGCAGTTGGCGGTGATGTTGTGGGTCGCCAGTTCGAGCGCGAGGGTCTTGGTCAACCCGGCCAGGCCATGCTTGGCCGCGACATAGGCCGCCTTGAACGGCGACGCGGTGAGCGAATGGGCGCTGGCGGTGTTGATGATCCGGCCCCAACCAGCCTGCTTCATGTGCGGGATAGCCAGCCGGCAGGCATCGAATGCCGCGGTCAGGTTGAGCGCGATGATCGTGTCCCACTTGTCGACCGGGAATTCCTCGACCGGGGCAACGTGCTGCATCCCGGCATTGTTGACCAGGATGTCGATCGCCCCGGCCCCGGCCATCAGGGCTTCCACCCCTTCGCGGCGCGACAGGTCGGCCGGAACGTGGCGCGCACCCAGTTCAGCGCACAGCGCGGCGATCGCCTCGGCCTCGCCAAAGCCGGACAGGACCACTTCGGCCCCTTCGGCGCGCAGCGCCCGGGCAATGGCCAGCCCGATCCCCGAAGTCGACCCCGTTACCAGCGCACGTTTACCGACAAGAAACATTCCCGACTCCAACAGCTTGGCGAAACCGCTATAAGCGGCGCCATGCGGCTGGATCGGCAGGCTGTCCAGCGCTTTGAAAGGGTTGCACCGATGCGGTTGGACGATTTCGATCCCAATGCAGTGGATGTCGAGGACCAGCGCGGCAGCGGCGGCGGGATCGGCCTGCCGATCGGCGGCGGGCAGATCGGCTGCGGGACGATCGTGATCGCGCTGATCGGGTACTTCGTGTTCGGGATCAATCCGGTGCAGCTGATCGGCGGGCTCGAACAGGTGCAGCAGCAGGCTCCGCGTTCGGTCGAGGCGCGCGGCGGCAACACGGCCGCGCAAAGCTGCACGATCGACGCCGCCAGCCGCGAAAGCTGCAACGCGCTGTCCTCGCTCAACAAGACCTGGCAACCGATCTTCGTGGCCGCCAACATGGCCTTCGAACGGCCCAAGCTGGTGTTCTATTCGCAGGCCGGATCATCGGGCTGCGGCGCGGCGCAAAGCGCGATGGGGCCGTTCTATTGCCCCGAGGATCGCGGCATCTACCTCGATACCGATTTCTTCCGCCAGATGGACAGCGAACTGGGCGCCAGCGGCCAGTTCGCGCGCGACTATGTGATTGCCCACGAATATGGCCACCACGTCCAGCGGCTGACCGGCATGTCCGACCAGGTCCGCCAGCTGCAGTCGCGCGATCCGCAGCACGCCAACCGCTATTCGGTGATGCTGGAATTGCAGGCCGATTGCTATGCCGGGGTCTGGGCCGCGAAGAACCGCGACCGGCTGGAGCCGGGCGACATGGAAAGCGGGCTCAACGCCGCGCACCAGATCGGCGATGACACCCTGATGAAGAACGCCGGACGCAGCGCCAGCCCCGAACAGTTCACCCATGGCTCCAGCGCGCAGCGCATGGAATGGTTGCGCCGCGGGATGGAGAGCGGCAACGAGGATGCCTGTGACACCTTTGCGAGCCTGCGATCCTGATGCGCCTCACCGATTGCCACAACATCGATGATTTCCGGCTGCTGGCCAAGCAGCGCCTGCCCTGGCCGGTGTTCGACTATATCGACGGCGCGGCCGACGATGAACTGACCAAGCAGCGCAACACCGAGGCCTATGCCCGCGCCGATCTGGTCCCCGACGTGCTGGCCGGGGTCGAGACGATCGACACCTCGTGCACGATCCTGGGCCGCAAAAGCGCGCTGCCGCTGATCCTCTCCCCCACCGCCTTGCAGCGGGTGTTCCACTGGCAGGGCGAACGCGCCGTGGCGCGCGCGGCGGAAAAGTTCGGGCTGTGGTGCGGCATTTCGAGCCTTGCCACGGTTTCGATCGAGGAAATCGGCGCGCTCATCTCCACGCCCAAGATGTTCCAGCTCTATGTCCACAAGGACAAGGGGCTGAACCGCAGCATGATCCAGCGCTGCCAGGCGGCGAAATTCGATGCCATCGCACTGACGGTCGACACCATCGTTGCCGGCAAGCGCGAACGCTGCGCCCGCAGCGGGTTCACTTCCCCGCCAAAATTCACCGCGAAGAACCTGCTGGGCTATGCGATGAAGCCGCGCTGGGGGCTGGACTATATGCTGCGCGAGAAATTCGCCCTGCCCAACCTCGACACCCACGTAACCGAAGGCACCGGCGAAGCGGTTTCGATCGCGTGCTATTTCAACACCATGCTCGATCAGTCGATGGATTGGAAAGTGGCCGAGCAGATCCGCAACGACTGGGGCGGCAAGTTCGCGCTCAAAGGCGTGATGAGCGCCGCCGATGCGCGCCGCGCGGTGGAAATCGGCGCCGATGCGATCATGATTTCGAACCACGGCGGACGCCAGCTCGATGGCAGCCGCGCGCCGTTCGACCAATTGACCGAGATCGTCGACGCGGTCGGCGGGCGGATCGAGATCATCTGTGATGGCGGCGTGCGGCGCGGCACCCATGCCCTGAAAGCGCTCTGTGCGGGGGCCACGGCGGCTTCGGGCGGGCGGCTTTACCTCTATGCGCTCGCCGCGGCGGGGCAGGCCGGGGTCGAACGCGCGCTAGCCATCCTCCAGGACGAGATCGAACGCGGGATGAAGCTGATGGGCGTCACCAATGTGGGCCAGTTGAACCCAGACCGGCTGCGCTGGCGCTGACCGACTACCAACCCAACGTCACCCCGGACTTGATCCGGGGTCCAGCTTTCTGTGCCCCGACACCCGCCGGAGAAGCGGGATCCCGGGTCAAGCCCGGGATGACGGCAGCCCTTTTACCTCAACCCCTGCCTCAGCCCTCGCTGCCGGGCTGGCTCTTGTCCCACGGGCGGATTCGGTAATTGGTGTGGCCCATCTTGCGCGCGGCAAAGCGCGCGGCAAGAAAGCGGTAGAACAGCCAGTCCTTCGCCGCATAGGGCGTGAAGTGATAGGCCAGCCGCTCGCGCAGGGTCCAGCGCGTGCCCTTCTCGTCCGGGCGGCGGGTCGATGGCATGCACCAATGGTTGAAGGGATAGGTCGTGCGGCCATAGCGCAGCATCCGGTGGACCATCTCGTGATCCGACAGCACATAGGGCCAGCGATCGGCGTCATAGCTGCCCGCCTTGCGCAGCACGTCGGTGCGGAAGGCATAGGCATAGCCGCCGCTGTGGGCCTGCCGGCGCAGCACGCGCGACACCAGCCAGACATGCAGCCGCTTGAGCACGCCATCGCGCGAAGCCGCCGGGGCATAGATATCGGTCGCCATCACGCCGACCAGATCCTTGCCCGCCGCAGCAAAGGCGCGGTCGCATTCGGTCAGGTAGTGCGGCGGGTAATAGGTATCGGCATCCATGATGCAGACAAATTCGGTCTGCACCTGATCCACCCCCATGCGCAGCGCATGGCTTTGCCCCGGGGTGGTCTGGGTCAGGTAATGGGTGTTGATGTCGGGCACCGCGTCCATCACTTCGCGGGCCAGCGCGGCCGAATTGTCCTTGGAGGCATTGTCGACCAGATAGAGATCAAACCCGCGCAGATCCTGCGCCGCCAGCGATTTGAGCGTGTCGGGCAGGAATTCCGCCTCGTTGTAATAGGCCAGTACGACCGACCAACGGTTTTGCTTGGATTCACTCACTGCCAGCATCCCTTGCCTCAAGCCGGTTCACGAAGGCCAGCGCCGATCCGATCACCTGGTGCATATCGTAATAGACATATTCGCCCAGCCGCCCGCCGAAGTGGACCTTGCCCCCCAGCTTGTCCGCCTCGGCGCGATAGGCCTTGTAGAGCGCGCCGTTGCGATCATCGTTGACCGGGTAATATTCGGTCATCCCCGGTTCCCACTGGGCGGGATATTCGCGAGTGATCACGGTGTGATCGGCGCTGAGGTTCATGTCGAAATGCTTGTGTTCGAGGATGCGGGTGAACGGCACGTCGGCGGCGGAATAGTTGATCACCGCGCTGCCCTGGAAATCGCGCACCGGCAGCACCTCGCGCTCGAAACGCAGCGAACGATATTCGAGCACGCCCAGCGAATAGCCGAAATAGGCATCGATCGGCCCGGTGTAGATCACCAGATCGGCGTCTGCCTCCCAGCGGGCGCGGTCAGCCAGGAAATCGACGCCGAGTTCAACCGGAACGTCCCCGATCATCTTTTCGATCATCGCGGTGTAACCGCCCACCGGAATGCCCTGGAAGCGATCGTTGAAATAGTTGTCATCGTGGGTCATGCGCACCGGCAGGCGCTTGACGATATCGGCCGGCAGATCGCGCGGATGGCGGCCCCACTGCTTGGTGGTGTAGCCTTCGATGAAGGTTTCGTAGAGCGTGCGCCCGATCGTGGCGAGGCAGAACTCTTCCATGTTGGCCGGCGCGGCGCAGGGCACGCGCTGGCTTTCCAGAACGGCCTCGGCCTCGGCCGGGCTGGTCACGCCAAACAGCTGGTGCAGCGTGAACAGGTTGATCGGGAAGCTCAGCAGCCGGTCGCCCAGCCGCACTTTCACGCGGTTGACGTAGTGATTGAACGTGGCGAACTGGTTGACGTAGTTCCAGATCCGCTCGTTGTTGGTGTGGAAGATGTGCGCGCCATAGACATGTTCATGGCACTGGGCCTGCTCGTCAAAGCGGGTAAAGACGTTGCCGCCGATATGGTCGCGCTTTTCAATGATCCGGCAGTCATGCCCGGCGGCGGTCAGTTCGCGCGCGCAAACCGCGCCGTAAAGCCCCGCTCCAACAATCAGTATCCGCACGCGTTGTCCTGTTAGACTGCTGCCCGCCGGGGCATTTCACGGCACGCTTCATGGGTGGCGCGGCCAAGGCTGTCAAAGCAATTCGCCGCGGCCCAGCCCCCAACGGGAAAGGGCCGGAGCATCGCTGCCCCGGCCCCTGCCGTATCGCTCGCGCTGAAGTTGCGGCTTAGTAGACGCGCTTCTTCGGCTTGATGTATTCCACGTCGTCGGTCAGCGTGAATTCGTGGACCGGGCGATAGTCGATGCGGACTTCGCCGCCCTTGCCGCCCCAGCCGTTGAACCAGGCTGCGGTGTGCTTCATCCAGTTCTTGTCGTCGCGATCGGGGAAATCCTCGTGCGCGTGGGCGCCGCGGCTTTCCTTGCGG
>JAYSCF010000027.1:6884-13674 GCA_041915005.1 Novosphingobium sp. | reverse complement strand
GTCCGTTCGTCGGCCCGCACCGGCACCAATGGCGCCCAGGTTGCCGCGCTTTGCGCCGCACAGGGCGTGCCCAGCGTCAGCACCTATCAGTTCCCGACCACCGCGGTCGGTCAGCTGACCCCGGGCAGCACCTCGATCACCCCTGAAAAGGCCGATACCTTCAACGCCGGGTTCGTGTTCAACGCCCCGCGCGGTGATGGCCTGTTCGGTGATTTCTCGCTCTCGCTTGATTACTACAACATCAAGATCAAGAACGTGATCTCGCCGGTTCCGGGCACGACCGTGCTGACCAGCTGCTACAACCTCAACGGCGCCAACCCGACCTACTCGGCCAGCAACGCCTCGTGCGCGCTGATCAGCCGCGATGCGCTGACCGGGCAGATCATCTCGGTCAACACGCCCTACCAGAACCTGGGCGCGGTCAAGACCGACGGCGTCGAACTGCAGGTCCACTGGGGCGTGCCCGCGCGGTTCCTGGCTGACAGCGGCAAGCTCTACATCGACACCGCAGTTGGCTATCTGAACAGCTACAAGGTGCAGCTGCTGCCGGGCGCTGCGTTCATCGACTACACCGGGATCAGCAACGGTAGCGCGGGCGAAGGCAGCCTGCCGCCGCGCGCCACCCCGAAGTGGAAGGCGCTGACCACCTTCGGCTACAAGTCCGACGTGATCAGCGGCGGCCTGCGCTGGAAGTACCAGAACGCGATCGACGACGTGAGCAAGATCAACACCCCGACCAACATGGCGGTCGGCGTCCCGGCCTATGCCACCTGGGATATGTTCACCTCGTTCAAGATCAACAAGCGTTTCGAACTGCGCGCCGGCGTGAACAACCTGTTCGACAAGGGCCTGCCGATCGTCGCCAGCAACCAGACCAGCACCGATACCGCGCAGTATGACGTGATCGGCCGCTACTTCTACGCTGGCTTCAAGCTCGCAATGTAATCCACCCTTGACGGCCGGCGTCGCTTTCGAGCGGCGCCGGCCCTTTTTTCCCGAAAGACATTATGCTTCGTTCCGGCCTCATCGGTCGCGCCATCCTGGCTTCGCGTTCGCCCTGGCTGCACGAGCAGGAGGCCCGCGAACAGGGTCTGGAGCTGACCTACGAACTTTTCGACTTTACCGATCGCGGCCTTGATGACGCCGAACTGGGGCCCTTGCTGCGGCGCCTGGTGGGCGAGGGGTTCTGCGGGGTCAATGTCACCTTTCCCTTCAAGCAGGCGGTCATGCCGCTGCTCGATGAACTGGCCGAATGTGCCGCCACGGTTGGCGCGGTCAACACGGTGGCGATGCGCGATGGCCGCCTGATCGGCTACAACACCGACAAGACCGGATTCCAGGATAGCCTGGCCGAAGGCCTGCCCGGCGCCGCGCTTGAACGCGTGCTGCAACTGGGCGCGGGCGGCGCGGGGTCGGCCGTGGCCAATGCCCTGCTGTCGCTGGGCGTCGGCCAGCTTGAAATCGCCGATGTCGATCTGGCGCGGGCCAGCGAACTGGCCGAGCGGCTTTGCATCAACCATGGCGCGGACCGCGCGATCGCCCGTGATATCACGGCGCTCGATACCGCCGCGATCGATGGCATCGTCAACACCACGCCGATGGGCATGGCCTCGAAGCCGGGCATGGCGCTGGCCGCCGACCTGATCGCGCCGCGCCACTGGGTTGCCGACATCGTCTACTTCCCGCTCGAAACCGAACTGCTGCGCACGGCGCGCGCGCGCGGCTGCCGGGTGCTGGATGGCAGCGGCATGGTGATCGGCCAGGCCGCCATGGCGTTTGAAATCTTCACCGGCCACAAGGCCGATCGCCAGCGGATGCGCCAGACCTTTCTGTAACAGGCACTTGGCAGCCCTTGGCTGCGGATAAGCCGGGCTGACCGGTTTGCCGCCTTGGCCCTCTGACCTATGGCAGCGCGCGTGAGCGCCTCGATCAGCATCGGTTCCGCCCCTGATGGCGCCCCTGTCCGCATGGACATCGAGGAACTGCTCGCCACCCGCCTGCTGGTCCAGGGCAATTCGGGTTCGGGCAAGTCGCACCTGCTGCGCCGCCTGCTGGAAGAAAGCGCCCCGCTGGTCCAGCAGGTGGTGATCGATCCCGAAGGCGATTTCGTTACACTGGCAGAACCCTTCGGGCATGTCGTGATCGATGGCGCGGCCTATGACGGGCCGGAAATCGCCCAGCTTGCCGCCCGCATCCGGCGCCACCGCGCCTCGGTCGTGCTGGCGCTCGATGGGCTCGAACTCGAAGCCCAGATGCGCTGCGCCGCGCGGTTCCTTTCGGCCCTGTTCGATGCGCCGCGCGAACAGTGGTATCCCGCGCTGGTCGTGATCGACGAGGCGCAGCTGTTTGCCCCGGCCGCCGCCGGGGACGTTTCGGACGAAGCGCGGCGGCTCTCGCTGGCGGCGATGACCAACGTGATGTGCCGCGGACGCAAGCGCGGCCTGGCCGGGATCATTGCCACCCAGCGGCTGGCCAAGCTGGCCAAGAACGTTGCGGCCGAAGCCAGCAATTTCCTGATGGGGCGCACCTTCCTCGATATCGACATGGCCCGGGCTGCCGATCTGCTGGGCATGGACCGCCGCCAGGCCGAGCAGATCCGCGATCTTGAACGCGGGCAATTCCTTGGCCTTGGCCCGGCGATCGCCCGGCGCGCGGTGCCGGTGCGGATCGGCGGCGTGCGCACCTCGGCCCGCAACACGGTGCGCGGGCTGATGCCGCTGCCCGAGGCTGGCTCCGATGAACTGCACGCGCTGCTCCACGCCGAATGGAGCGACGAGGAGCTGGCCGCCGCGGGGCAGGCGCCAGCTGTCATGCCGCGCGCCGATCCGGGTGAACTGATCAACCGCATTTCCGATTTTGCGCTGGCCGACATGCCCGGTGCAGAAGCCGCCGAGGTGGATCCTGCCGCGGGCGGAGAGGATCTGTTCCGCGCCGCCGCAATGCCGGCGCCGCCCTCGCTCCCGCCCGAGGACGTGCGCGCGATCCTGGCCGAGATCTATGCCGAGATGGCGGCCGAGGAAGGCGCGACCTTCCAGCAGGCCGCCTCGCTGTTCCAGGACTTCACCGTGCGCTGCCGCATGCGCCGGGTCGGTGCCCATGTCGGCGATGTCACGCGCTTTCGCCGCCGCTTTGCCATGGCGGTGGCCGGGATCGCCGACCCCGATGCGCCCGAATGGGCGGCGCTGGTCGGCCTTGCCGCCGCGGTCACCGACGATGTCCTGGCACCGTTCCTGGTGATCGCCCGCGCCGCGCTCGACAATGCGCCCTGTCCCGAGGAAGACGAACTGGCCCGGGCCTATGGCACGACCTCATCGGGCCGGATCCGCCGCCTGCTCGACCACTTCGAGAAGAGCGGGCTGATCGTGGTGCGGACCGATTTTCAGGGGCGGCGCTCGATCGGGATTCCCGAACTGGGGCTCAGCACCGCGGCGATCTGAACCGCGGGTCAATTGACCGTTGCATCAAAATACATCGTCGAACTTGCCCCCCCGGCAAGGTTGGACAGCGTGGCCGTTATCGTGCTGGCGGAATAGCTTCCCCCCGGCGATCCGTTCCACGAGCACACCCCGTTGCTGGCCGTTCCATTGACCCGCACGCTGCCCGCGACATAGGTGATCGGCTCCCCGCTCAGCGCATCGGTCAGGGTAATCGCGCTGGCGGTCGGGTTGCCTTGCATGTTGGTGACGATCACGCAGTACCGCACCGTCGCGCCGGGAATGGCCTTGGGATTGGCCGCGCCGTTGACCGGATCGGACACCACCGAGGCGGTCTTGGAAACCACCAGGTTCGATGAACTGAGCGAGGATACGCTGAACGAGAGGATCTGGTGGATGTTGGTCGATCCGCCGGTGCTCGAGCCGATCCCGACCCGGAGGTAGGCCGGGATCGACCCGGTCTGGGCCGCCGCGTTGACGTTCGAGACATAGGTCGTCCCGTCGATCGCCACGGAGATCATCCCGGCGCTGGTCATCGAGATCGTATAGGTGTGCTGGGTGGCGAACTGGCGGGTGGCGACATTGCTCCACAGCGAAAAGCCCGGGGTGGCGCCGGTGATATAGGGGCTGGAATTGCTGGTCAGCCCGCGCAGCGCCACCGTGTTGGGGATGGCGCCCGGCCCGCCGGTGCATCCGGCGCCGCCGCAGCCGGGGTTGGAGAAGTTGCCGAATTCGTCGATCCCGATCCCCAGGAACCCGCCGGCAATCCCGGCATAGGCCAGGCCGCCCCCGTATGCGCCGAGCGCAGCGGGAACGCCTTGGCTGGCATCGAGCAGGAAGAACGCGATCCCGTCGGCCCCGCTGCCGCCATAGGACACGGCCTTGAATGTCACGGTGAAGCCGGCCGAACTGGGAAAGCTGTTGAGCGAGACGATCCCGCCCGAATCGTACCCGGTTGCACGGGTCAACAGCAGGGCGCCATTGCCGCTGCTGTCGGGGGTGTTGCCGGTCAGTCCGCCCGATGTGCCGGCCGCGCAAGCCGGGATTGTCCCGCTGCCCGATCCGGCGGTCAGGCAGGCGCTGCCATAGACCTGCCAGGCCAGCGCGGCAGAGGTGCCGGTGAAATTATCGGACAGCACCTGGGTTGCGGCCTGGCTCGTCCCGGCCCCGCCCAGCAGGGCCAGCGCGGCAGCAAGGCGCAGCAGGCAGCGAATGATGCGGTGGGCAATGGGGGCCATGGTGTCGCACGGAAAACAGGGATCGCCTGCGCGTGACCTAGCGCGGAAAGGCTGAAAAACCTGCCTTTGCG
Organism: Novosphingobium sp.; assembly: GCA_041915005.1. Taxonomy (GTDB): domain Bacteria; phylum Pseudomonadota; class Alphaproteobacteria; order Sphingomonadales; family Sphingomonadaceae; genus Novosphingobium. The sequence continues at coordinate 8,931 of JAYSCF010000027.1, read as the reverse complement.
GTACTACGCAATAATACCTAAAGCAAACTTGAGGTCAGAGTTTTGCCGCCTCTGGCGCCGCGGTTTCGCCCGCCCCGGCAGCGGCGGCATCGCTGGCGGCGGCATCGAGTTCGCGGTCGATCGCGGCCGCCTTGGCATCGATCTTTTGCTGGGTCTGGCGATAGCGCTGGTCGAAATCGGGCTCCTGCCGGCACCCGGACAGCGCGGCCAGCAGGATGAGGGCGGGAGGCAGCATGCGGTGCATCGGCTAATACCGTTTCTTGTAGCGCAGGTCGAAATTGCTCAGCCCGGCGCCGCCCGCCTGGCTCAGGATCGAGAGCGTCCGGCTCAGGCTGACTTCGATCTGGGTGGCGGTAAAGCCGCGCGCGTCGGTGATCAGTTCGAGGTAGATGTTGTTGGTGATGTAGCGCCCCGCCGCCAGCGCCGTGCCGCGGTTGGTCTTCTCGTCTGGCGCCAGGATCCGCAGCCGCGAAACCCCGGTCGCCGCGCGCAGCTTGCCCAGCGGGTTGAGCCCGCCGCCACTGGCCCGCAGCGAATTGAGCGAGGCCGCCAGCTGCAGCCCCTGGAGCGGCGACAGCTGGCCCACCGAATTGCCGAACAGGATGCGGGAGAGGATTTCATCGGCGGGCAGCGCCGGGCTGGAGGTGAAGCTGATCTGCGGATTGAGCGACCGCCCCGTGACGTTCACGCTGACCGAGATGTCCTCGATGTCCTCGCTGGCGCTGAGCGCGATCTGGGGGTCGGCCACTTCGCCGCCGGTGAACAGCAGCCGCCCTTCCTGCAGTTCGAACTGGCGCCCGGCGAAGCTGAGGTTGCCGCGCACCAGATTGACGTCGCCGCTGAGGCGGGGGTGGCTGCCGGTGCCGGTCACGCGCAGCTGCGCGCCCCATTCGCTGTCGAGCCCCATGCCGGTGACGAACAGCTGGTTCGAGGCGTTGAGCGCAACGTCGAGCCGCAGGGCGTCAAAGATGCTGCCGCGCGGGGGCGGGGGTTCGTCGCCCGCGATCCGGGTGCGGCTTTTGGACGGGGCCATCCGCACCCCGGTCAGTTCGGGCACCTGTGCCGCGCCCTGGCGAACCAGTTCATAGCGCGTCTCGGGCAGGCGCAGGGTGCCGGACAGCAGCGCGGTCTGCCCGGCGGCCTTGGTCAGCCGCACGGTCCCGGTCGCGGACGAGGACAGCGCGTTGCTGCGCGCCAGCCGCGCATTGTCGAGATCGAGCGCGAGATCCATCGGATAGCCGCTGTCCGAGGCCAGGCCGAGATAGCCGTGACCGGTGATCCTGCCCGATCCGGCGGCCGCGGCGAACTGTTCGATCTGCAGTTGATCGCCCGAAAAGCGCCCGGCCAGGCTCGCCCCGGTCAGGCGCGTGCCGTAGCTCTGGTTTTCATAGGTCAGGTCTTCGCCCTGCACGATCCCGCTGAGCTGGGGCTGTTGCAGCCGCCCGGAAAAGTCCGCGCCAAGCGCCAGCGATCCGGTGAGCGACTGGTTCGATTGCCCGGCAAACGACCACAGCGTGTCGGCCGGACCATTGTAGCGAATGCCGCCGCCCAGCGTGCCCGCGCGCAGCCGGGCTGGCCAATCGCCCGCCCCTGCGCCCAGCGGATGGAGATCGACCTGGAGCCGCCCGATCACCGTGCCGCGCCGGCGCAGCACCCCGCGCAGCGCGGTGGTATCGGCGGCCAGGGTGGCGGTGGCGTTCACATCAATGGGCTGGCTTACCGAGATCGCGGTGGTGCGGGTAAAGCCGTCAATCGCCAGCCGGGCTTCGGCGCGGGGGAAGGCGTCGGCGCTGTCCTGCGTGAGATCGACGCTTCCGGTGGCATGGCCGCCCAGGCCATAGCCCGGGGTAAAGGTGTTGAGCAGCGCAAGGTCGAAGCTTTCGAGCCGGGCCTGAAGCTTGCGCTCTGCGCCATAGTGGCCGGCCAGGCGCAGGCTGCCCCCGCCCAGATCGATCTGGGTGGGCAGCAGGTCATAGCCCGCGGCGGAGGGCACGATGCGTGCCGGGCTGGCGGTGCGCCCCCCCACGCCCCGGCCCCGCCCCCCGCG
>JAYSCF010000027.1:0-6874 GCA_041915005.1 Novosphingobium sp. | reverse complement strand
CAGTGCGGGGGGGGGGGGCTGCGGGTCCGCGCCGGGGGGGGGGGGCCCGGGGGGGGGGGGGGGGGGGGGGCCCCCCCCCACGCCGCGGACCCGCCCGTCGAGCGCGACGCGCCACAGGTCGGGCGCGAAGGCGGCGTTGGCGGCAATCCGGAACGGCGCGCCGCTCATCCCTTCGGTCAGCACCTTGGCCTGCCCGCGCCCGTCACGATAGTCGATCAGGGCGCGCACCACGGCAAAATCGATCCCGCGCAGGTGGGCCTGGGCGAGTTGCACGTCGGCCACCACCGCGGGATGGTCGGACAGGACCGCGCGCGCCTCGATGATCGCGCTGCCGATCGCCAGGCGCGCCGGGCCCGGCAGCACCATGTCGTTGGCGCGGGCCTTGATTAGCACCTGCTGTTCGCGTCCCTGCGGTTCGAGCCGCACGATCCCGCCCAGCCCCTGTCCGTTCGCGCTCAGTTCACCGGTAAAGGGGCCAGCCGGGCTACGCACCAGCCGTCCGGCAAAACCGATCCCCGCCAGATCGCCGCGATTGACGTTGAGCGTAAGCGGGCCGCTCCCCTGCATCACGGTGACATCGGCGGTCAGCGGGCCATAATCGGTCTGCCCCGCGGCGGAGAGATGATAACCCCCATTGCCCGAGATCACTTCGGCGCGCAGTTCGGCAAGGCCCAGGCCCAGCCCCGGGCGGGCGGCGGTGACCACGGCCCGCGGCGCAGCGGCGGTTCCGCTCAGCTCAAGCCCGAGCGGGCCATAGCGGGCCGAATGGCCGCTGGCGCTCAGGCTCAGTGCGCCGCCCGGGGTATAGCTGCCGTGGCCGTCGAGCACCTGCAGCAGCGGCGCCGAGGCGCGCAGGCGGGAAAACCGGATCACCCTGTCCGCGCCATAGGCCAGGTCGCCCGACCCGGTGACGCTGCCGCCCAGCAGGTCGCGCAGTCCCGGGTTGGTGAGATCGGTCGATCGCGCCCGGATCGTGCCCGTCAGCGTCAGGTTGTGGGCTGCCTGCGTCAGGCGTGCCGTGGTGTTCAGCGCAAAGGTGCCGACGCTGTCGATCTTGTAGGACGCAACCCGGCCTTCGAGCGCGCCGGTATAGGCCCCGCGCGCCATGTCACCGGCCAGGATCAGCGTCGCGTCGATCCGGTTGGAGCGGAGCGCCAGATTGTCGGACAGGATCCGTGATCCCGCAATCCGGAGATCGCCGTTGATCCCGACCCCCGTCACCGTGCCACCTGCCGCGCTGTCGAGCCCGGTGATCCGCGCGACCGTGGCCTTGACCGGGACGACCGCCTGGTGCGCCTCGATCCGGGCCTCGCCGCTGGCGGATAGCCCTTCAAGCGCCAGATCGCCGATCGCAAGCCCGGCGGCAGACAGCGTGTAGCGGATCTTCGGGCGCGCCATGGCACCATCCAGCACGGCTTGGGCGCGGATCCCGCGGCCGCTCAGGCCCGCCGCCAGCGCGCCGGGCCGCAGCACCGCCGCTTCAAGGCGCAGGGCTTCAAAGCGGTCGCGGCCGAAATCGGCCATGCCCGCCCCGGTCAGCATCAGCGCGTCAGAACGCAGCGACCCGTCGATCGCGGCGCGGCGCTGATCGAGCCGGGCCGAGAGCGCCAACTGGCTTGCACCGCCCAGCAATTGCGCCGGTACACCGTGCACCAGCCGGCCCAGCTGGGCCGGGCCCTTGGCAGTGAGGTGGCCATCGCGGGCGGCAAGCCGCAAGGTGGCGAGCGGCTTTGCGCCCAGCTGCGCGCCCAGCGTGCCGTTCCAGGCATGCCAATCGCCCGCGCCGCTCAGGCGCAGCGCAAGGCCTTCGTGCAGCCCGCCCAGCGCCGCCAGCACGCCGCCCGCCGGGGCATCGAGCGCCACGGTCAGCGCGAGGCGGTTGGCCGCCGGCACGGCATCGAGCCTGAGGTCGATGCGGTCGCCGGCTTGCCCGCCGGGCGCGGCGAGCGTTTCGCCCTGCAGGGTCACCTGGGCGCGGCGATCGGCAATCCGCGCCTTGCCCGCAAGGCGCAATTCGCGGCGCGTGCCGCTGACCGCGGGGAGCGCGACCAGCCGCGCGATCCGCAGGTCGGCGATGGTGATGTCGAGATCGGGGAGCAAGGGGCCGCCGGGATTGGTATCGCGCAGCTGGGGCACCCGTTCGAGCACGACCAGCGGGGCATCGAGCCGGCGGACATCGACATGCCCGGCAAGCCAGGCGAAAGGCCGCCAATCCAGTGTGGCCCGGTCGGCGCGGAGGAATTCACCCTTGGGGTCGTAAAGGCGCAGCCCCCGGACTTCGGCCTGGCCGTAGAGCGAGCCATCGATCCCGGCGATTTCGATCCGCAGACCGCTGGCAAAGGTGGTTCGGGCCAGCTGGCGCGCGGCCCAGCCGCGGCCCGGGGCCGTGTCGAGCGCCAGCAGCGCCAACCCCAGCAACAGCGCCAGGCCCGCCAGCCCGGCCAGCACGCGCGCCGCGATGCGCGGCCAGCGCCGGGCCGGGGCTTCGTTTGCAGCGGTCTCGCTCATCAGAAGGCCTGTCCGATCGAGACATAGACATTGATCAGGCTATCGCCCGCGTGGCGCTTGATCGGGGTGGCCAGATCGAAGCGCACCGGGCCGAACGAGGTGTAGATCCGCCCCCCGATCCCCGCCCCGAACCGCAGGCCCGAAAAATCTGGGGTGGTTGAGCGATAGACCTGCCCGCCATCGACGAAGGCGGCGATGCCATAGTCGCCGAAACGATAGCGCAGCTCGATCGCGGTTTCGTTGATGCTGCGTCCGCCGGTGGGATCGGCATTGATGTCATGCGGGCCAAGGTGCTGGTAGCCGAACCCGCGCACCGATCCGCCGCCGCCGGCATAGAAGCGCCGCGATGGAGCCAGATCGTCAAGCGCGACCCCCTGGATCGATCCGATCCGGACGCGTCCGGCCAGCACCAGCCCCGGCGCCAGCTGGCGATAGGCCGAGCCATCGAGCCTGAGCCGCAGGTAGGGCGAAAAATCGCCGTGCAGCGAGCCTTCGGGCTCGGCCAGCAGGCCCAGCCGAAAGCCGCGCAGCGGATCGAGCAGGCTGTCGGTGGTGTCGAACTTCAGTTCGCCGCTCAGCCCGCCGATCGCATAGGTGCGCCGCCGGCGTGCGCCGAGGTCGGGCACGAACACGCTTTCGTCGGTCCCGAGCAGTTGCACGCCATAGGCATAGCCCAGCCGCTTTTGCCACAGCGGGGTCGAGCCATAGCTGATCGTCGCCGCGAGCCGCCCGGTATAGGCCGAGAAGGCATCGTAGGTTGAATGGTGGAGATCCGCGGCCAGTTCGAAGCTGCGGTCGCGCCGCCCCGCGTTCGAGCGGCGGAAGGTGACGCCGGCCCCCTGTTCGAGCGTGCCGACCAGGCCCGAGACGATCAGCGCGCCTTCGGGCGGGAAGAAGTTGCGGTGGGTCCAGCTGACCACGCCGTGCAGGCCTTCGCCCGAGCCATAGCCTGCGGTTGCCGCCAGCACGCGGGGCGGCCCGGCTTCCTGGTGGACGGTGATGGTTACATCCTCGGTGCCGTCTTGGTGCGTCTGGCCCGAACGGCGCGGTTCGATCGCCACGGCGCTGAACAGGCCGGTGGCGACCAGCGCCTGGCGCAGGTCATCGACCGCGCGGCTGTCATAGACATCGCCTGCGCGGAACCGGGCCAGCAGGGCGACATGGTCGGCATCGAACAGGGCCTTGCCCTCGTTGACGATGCGGCCATAGCGCCCGCGCGGGCCGACCGTGACCGGCAGGGTATAGGCCGCCTCGCCGGCATCGGGATCGAGCAGCACGTCGCGCTGGCCCACCTCGGCAAAGGGATAGCCATTTTGCGGCAGGGCCAGCGCAACCTGGGCTTCGGCCGCGATCACCCGTTCGGCCACCACCGGCTGGCCCGGTTCGAGCGGCAGGTTGGCGCGGATCAGGTCGGCCGGTTCGGTGGGGTCGGCGGTGACGGTGATGTGCGAGAAGGCAAAGCGCTTGCCCGGCGTCACTTCAACCACCGCGGTCAGCGGCTGGCCATCGGGCGCGGTGGACCGTTCGATCCGGGTGGTGACCCGGGCATCGAACCAGCCCTCGGCGGCCAGCAATTTGCGCGCCAGCAGCGCGTCTTCGTTCAGCCGGCTGCGCAGCTGGGCAAGGTTGGCGGCGCGGCCCTTGCCGCCGTGCAGGTCGGACAGCTTGCGGAATTCGCCGGCGAGATCGATGTCGGCCAGGGTGTCGGCGGTTTCGATCCCGTCGATGCGATAGTGATAGCCGACCTCGGCGGCGCTCTGGTCGGCTTCGCCTTCGGCAAAGGTCGTCGGCTGGAGCACCGTGGCGTCAAGCGGGGGAAGCGGCGCGGCCAGTTCGGGGTCGTTGGCGGCAGCTGCCGCTTGGATGGCCGGCTGGACCGCGGAGGGCGCCGCCGAAGGGGCTGGCGACGGGGTGGGATGCTGCCAGAACGTCTCGATCGGTTCGAGCGGGCGATCCAGTTCGGGATCGTCGCTCGGGCTCAGCGGCGGGATCGCGGCGTTGAATTCGGCATCGGGAACGATCGGATCGACCGCGGGCAGGCCTTGCTGGCCGGGCACCGTCACTTGCACCGTCCCGGCTTGCAGCGGATCGGGCGCCGGCGCAGTGGTCTGCTGGGCCATGGCCGGCCCGCCAAGCAGCACGGCACCAATGGACAATGCCACCGCCGCGCGCGTGCTTGTTGTCCGTGCTGTGACCGAGCGGTTCAATCGCTGTCCTTGTGTCTGCTGCTTGTCTGTTGCTGGCCTGTTGCAGGCCGGTTGCAGCGCCACACTAGTCCGATTGCAGCGCGCTGCCATCCCCCCTGATGCCGGTTCGGCGCGATATGCCCGGCTTCCACTGGATCGGGGAAAACCCCCCTTTTGGGGGCTATGCGCCCCAATTGGGGGGCATTAAATCGATTGGATTACGAGAACAAAGTATAAACACTTAAAGTTGATCGGTTCACGGGTGACACAGACAGGCCGGGGGGACGAACGCGATCAGGGCAGCCAGGGGCATGTCTACCTGATCGACGAGGATCGCGAGGTCCGCAGCCATGTCGGGGCGCTGCTCCGGCTGCTGGGCTATGACGTGCGGACCTTTGGCGATGCGGCAGCCTTTCTCGACAGTCTGGCGATCGAATATCCGGCGGTGATCGTGCTCGACATGCGGCTGCCCGGGATGCGCGGGCTCGAGGTTCAGCAACGGCTGGCCGCGATCGGATCGCTGGCGATGATCGTCTATCTCAGCGCCGACAGCGAGCGGCAGGACATCGTCGATGCGATGAAGGCGGGGGCGGCCGATTTCCTCTGGAAGCCGGTATCGCGGGATCGGCTGGCCGAGGCCGTGGGCAGCGCGATGTGGCGTTCACGGCTGGCGGCGCGGCAGTTCATGCAGCAGGCGCGGCTGCGCGATGGGCTGGGGCAGCTCAGCCAGCGCGAGCGCGAGGTCTATGACCTGATGGTCAATGGCTGGCAGAACCGCCAGATCGCCGCCCGCCTGGGGATCCGCGCCGACACCGTGAAAAAGCACCGCGCGGTGATCTGCGAAAAGTTTCTGGTCGAGGATACCGCCGGCCTGATTGAACTGTCGCGCCGCCAGGGCGATGACCGGGCATCGCTGCCGCGATAGACGAATTTGCCCGCCACTTTTCAGGGCTTGCATGGACACTCCCCAATCGGGGGGGGTGCGGCCCGCGCGGCTTGGACTAGGGTTGGGCTGTGAGAGCCGGCGCACCTGTCCCGCCGCGCTTCCCGAGAGGACCAAGACGATGACCATCCGGTTTGCCCCCGCCGTGCTTTCCGCCAGCCTGCTTGCCCTTGCGCTGACGGGGTGCGCCACGGGCGGCGCGACGATCCAGCCCGACCGGCTGCTGTTCAGCCTGGATTCCAACTATCAGCGCAATTCCTATGCCTTTCCGGTTGAAGACGCGTTTGACCGGACCGTGCGGGTGTTCCGCGAAAGCGGCTACAAGCTCGACGTGGCCGATCGTGCCACGGGCCAGATCAGCGGCGCGCGCGGGCGCACCGGTGATCGCAGCGCCAGCGACCAGAAGGGCTTGAAGTTCTATGCCCTGGTCTTGCCCTCGGGCGGCGACGGCAGCGAGGTCGATGTCAAGATCGTCCAGATCATTCGCCGCGATGGCGTGATCAGCAATTCCGAAACCGAGATGATCGTCTCGGACCCGCAGATGTATCGTTATCTGTTCAAGCGCATCGAAAGCGTTGGGCAGGATGACGAACTGGCACCCGGCACGGCCCCGGCACAGCCTGCGCGGCAGGGTGCGATCCAGCGTTAAGCGCTGCCGTTCGCCTTGGCGCGGCGCTCGGTGTGACGGGGATGGTCTGACTTGCCCAGCCCGGTATCGAGCGCCACCGAGCGGCGGCGACTGGACAGGTCGTGGGCGACAAAGGGGTAATCCTCGCCCAGTCCCCACCGTTCGCAATATTCGTGCGGCCACAGGTTGTGGCGATGGCGCAGGTGCGAACGCAGCAGCTTTACCGCGGTGCCGCATTCGAGGCAGACCAGCGCATGGGGCTGGATCGACTGGTCGACCGGGACGGCTGGCAGGCTGTCCAAGTCCGGCCGCAGCGGCGCGGCCGATGCAGCTGGCGCGCTCGCGGGGCCGTCGAATTCGGCCCGCACCGCACGGAGCAGGTCGATCACCTGTTCGGGCGTGATCTTGTTGTAGCTGACATAGGCCGCAACGATATCTGCGGCCAGTGAACTGGTATCTTCGCCGGTCAAGCGTGCCCCCTGTCGGTAAGGTTCGCAATGTGTCCGGATTTGCCCCCCGGAAACCCTATCGCTAGCACCTGTGCGCGGCCTGCAGACCCCGAATTGGGGAGGGTGCGTGCCAGAGCCGTCATTCGAGGATGACAGAACC
>JAYSCF010000026.1:0-13857 GCA_041915005.1 Novosphingobium sp. | reverse complement strand
AGCTTCTATTCGTGGCGCCTGGTCTTCCTGACCTTCTTCGGCAAGCCGCGCTGGGCGCAGTCGGAGCATATCCAGCACGCCGTCCACGATGATCACGGCCACGGCGATCACGCCCATGGTCATGACGATCATGGCCACGCGCAAGACGATGGCACTGCGGGCTATCACCCGCATGAAAGCCCGCTCAACATGCTGCTGCCGCTCGGCATTCTCAGCCTGGGCGCCGTGTTCGCCGGCTTTGTGTTCAGCCATGCCTTCATTTCCGAAGGAACGGGTGAATTCTGGAAGGGTTCGATCGCGTTCAGCGAGGAACTGATCCACCACATGCACGGGGTTCCGGAATGGGTGAAGTGGGCGCCGTTCGGCGTGATGCTCACCGGGTTCCTGACCGCGATCTACGCCTACATCGTCAACCCTGCGTTCCCGGCCAAGCTGGTTGCGCAGATCGGGGTGGTCCACAAGTTTGTCTACAACAAGTGGTACTTCGACGAGCTTTACACCTTCCTGTTCGTGCGGCCGGCCTTCTGGCTGGGCGACAAGTTCTGGAAGCTGGGCGATATCGGCCTGATCGACCGTTTCGGCCCCAATGGCGCGGCCTGGGCCGTGGTGCGCGGCTCGCGCGTCGCTCAGAAGCTCCAGTCGGGCTACCTCTACAGCTATGCGCTGGTCATGCTGCTCGGCCTGACCGCGGCAATCACTTGGGTGATGGTGCACTGATATGTTCGGATTTCCCATCCTCTCGCTGATGCTGCTGGTGCCGCTGGTTGCGGCGCTGGCTTGTCTGGTCGTCGAAGCGAAGACCGCCCGCACCATCGCGCTGGCCGCCACGGTGATCGATTTCCTGCTCGCCGTCGTCCTGTGGAGCCGCTTTGAAGTGGGCGGGCCGCAGTGGCAGTTCCAGGAAAACGCGGCGCTGTTTTCGGGCTTCTCGTGGAAGCTCGGGATCGATGGCATCGCCCTGATGCTGATCGAACTGTCGGTGTTCCTGATGCCGATCTGCATCCTGGCCAGCGCCTCGATCGAAAAGCGCGTCGGCGAATACATGGCGGCCTTCCTGCTGATGGAAACGCTGATGATCGGCGTGTTCGCGGCGCAGGATCTGTTCCTGTTCTACATCTTCTTCGAAGCCGGCCTGATCCCGATGTATCTGATCATCGGCATCTGGGGCGGCGCTGACCGCATCTACGCCAGCTACAAGTTCTTCCTCTACACACTGCTTGGCTCGGTGCTGATGCTGATCGCGATGCTGTGGATGGCGAACGAGGCGGGCACGACCGACGTGCCGACGCTGATGCAGTATTCGTTCCCCGTCGCCGCGCAGAAGTGGCTGTGGTTGGCCTTCTTCGCGAGCTTCGCGGTGAAGATGCCGATGTGGCCGGTGCACACCTGGCTGCCCGATGCCCACGTCCAGGCGCCGACCGCCGGTTCGGTGATCCTGGCCGGCGTGCTGCTCAAGATGGGCGGCTATGGCTTCATCCGCTTCTCGCTGCCGATGTTCCCCGAAGCCTCGGCTGCCTACGCGCCGCTGATCTTCGTGCTGTCGATGGTAGCTGTGGTTTACACCAGCCTCGTCGCGCTGGTGCAGCACGACATGAAGAAGCTCATCGCCTATTCCTCGGTCGCGCACATGGCGATCGTCACCGTTGGCCTGTTCGCGTTCAACGTGCAGGGGCTGGAAGGGACGATGATCGTCATGCTCAGCCACGGTCTTGTCGCGGGCGCGCTGTTCCTCTGCGTCGGCGTGATCTATGACCGCCTCCACACGCGCGAGATCAACCGTTACGGCGGCCTGGCGATCAACATGCCCAAGTATGCGCTGTTCTTCCTGCTGTTCACCATGGCCTCGATCGGCCTGCCGGGGACCAGCGGGTTCGTGGGCGAATTCCTCAGCCTTGCCGGGATCTACCAGATCTCGAGCTGGGTCGCGCTGGTCAGCACCACGGGCATCATCCTGGGCGCTGCCTATATGCTCTACCTCTACCGCCGCGTCGCTTACGGTGAGCAGAAGAACGCCGATGCCGCTGCGATGCCCGATCTGTCGAAGCGCGAACTGCTGATGGTTGTACCCATCGCGGCCGTGGTGCTGTGGATGGGCGTCTATCCCGAAAGCTTCCTTGCGCCGATGCGCTCGGACATTGCCGCGCTCGATGCGCGCCTTGCCCAGGCCAAGCCCGCCGGTGACGCCAAGGTTACCCCCGGCAAGCCCAAGGCCGCTGCCGATCATATTGAACATGCCGTCCAGGAAGGGGCGCACTAATGGACCTGACGCACTCGCTGCGCCTCGTTGCGCCTGAAGAACTCCTGAGCGTTGCAGGCCTTGCCCTGCTGCTCGTCTCGGCCTGGGCCGGCGGCGCGCGTGCGGCGCGGGCCGTGACCTGGATCGCGGTGGCCGTGCTTGCGGTTTGCGCGGTGCTGGTCGTGCCGGCCCTGTCGGGCGTGGCCCCGGCTGACGCCTCGGCCTTTGGCGGGCTTTACGCCGCCGATGCCTTCTCGGCCTATGCCAAGGTGCTGATCTATGTCGCGGCCGGCGCCAGCCTGCTGGTCGCGCCCGCCTTCTTCGAGAAGGCCGGGGCGATGCGCGCCGAATACCCGATCCTGCTGCTGTTCGCGGCGCTGGGCATGGGGATCATGGTGTCCGCGCAGAACCTGATGACGCTCTACATCGGGCTCGAGCTCAATTCGCTCGCCGCTTACGTACTGGCTGCCTTCCTCAAGGCCGACGAACGCTCGGCCGAAGCGGGGCTCAAGTATTTCGTGCTCGGCGCGCTCGCCAGCGGGATCCTGCTGTTCGGGATGAGCCTGACCTACGGTTTTACTGGCACCACCAGCTATACCGGCATCGCCGCCGCGCTGCAGGGCGGGATGGCCAAGGGCGCGCTGTTCGGGCTGACCTTCGTGCTCGCGGGGCTCGCCTTCAAGATCAGCGCCGTGCCGTTCCACATGTGGACGCCCGATGTCTATGAAGGCGCGCCGACCCCGGTTACCGCCTTCTTCGCCTCGGCCCCCAAGGTTGCCGCGCTCGGTCTGACCATGCGTGTCGCGCTGGAAGCCTTCGCCCCCCAGGCCGCTGCCTGGCAGCAGATCGTGACTTTCGCGGCGATTGCCTCGATCGTGGTCGGTGCATTGGGCGCGATTGGGCAGGGCAACATCAAGCGCCTGCTTGCCTATTCGTCGATCAACAACGTCGGCTTCGTGCTGATCGGTCTGGCCACTGCGACCCCGCAGGGCGCCTCGGCGATGCTCGTCTACCTCGCGATTTACGTGGCGATGACCATTGGCGGCTTTGTCGCCGTGCTCATGCTCAAGGATGCTGACGGCAACCAGGTTGAAGCGATTGCTGACATTGCCGGCCTGTCGCGCACCCGCCCGCTGATCGCGGCGGGGCTCGCCATGGTGATGTTCAGCCTGGCGGGCATTCCGCCGCTGTTCGGGTTCTGGGGCAAGTTCGTGGTGTTCCAGGCTGCGGTCCAGGCCGGAATGGTGCCGCTGGCCGCGCTGGGGATCGCCGCCAGCGTGATCGGCGCGTTCTATTACCTCAAGGTCGTCAAGGTGATGTACTTTGACGACGCTGCGGACAAGGTCACCGGTGCAAGCGACATGGTCCATTCGGTCCTGCTGGCAGCCTCGGCGCTGTTCATCTCGCCGCTGGGTTATCTGCTGACGCGCTGCCTGGGCGAAATTGCCCAGACCGCTGCAGCCGTGCTGTTCCACGCGGCCTAGTTCAAGGGTTTGATCCAAACCGTTCCCGAAACCGGTTCGACCAACGCCGATCTTTCGGCGCGGGTCGCCTCGGGCGATGCGGTAGCGGAGGGGGATTGGCTGGTCGCCGACCTGCAGACCGCCGGGCGCGGGCGGCAAGGGCGAACCTGGTTCGACGGTCACGGCAATTTCATGGGATCGACCCTGGTGCGGCTGCACCCGGCAGACCCGATGCCCGGCACGCTGGCGCTGGTCGCCGGTCTGGCCGTGCTGGAAGCGGTCGCGCCGCTGGTGCCGCCCCCGCATTGCCCGCAGCTCAAATGGCCCAATGACATCCTGATCGGCGGGGCCAAGCTTTCGGGCATTCTGCTGGAACGCAGCGGGCATGCGATTATCGTCGGGATCGGGGTCAACCTTAGCGCGGCTCCGCAGGTCGAAGGACGCTCGACCATCGCGCTATCCGCCTTTGGCCCGGCGCCGGACCGCGATCTGTTCGCGGACAGTCTGGCGCGGGCCTTTGCGCTTGAACTTGAGCGCTGGCGCACTTTCGGGCTTGAGCCCATGGTGCGGCGCTGGCTGGCCGCCGGGCATCCGCTCGGCACGCCGCTGTTGGTCGGGGAACCCGGCGAGGAACCCCTGCGCGGTGAATTCGCAGGCCTGACCAGCGATGGAGCCTTGCAACTGCGCACGGCGGACGGCACCACCCGGGTGATCCATGCAGGCGAAGTTCGCCTGGCTGCGGACAATTGAGAGGATTTGAACGAGGATGCTGATCGCCATCGACAACGGCAACACCAACGTGAAGTTCGCGTTGGTCACGGCCTCGGGCGAAATCGTGCAGCGCTGGCGCATTGCCACCGATCCCAAGCGCACTGCGGATGAATATGCCGTCTGGCTCGACCAGTTGCTGCGCATGGAAGGCTATGCCCGGGCCGATGTTCAGGCCGTTATCATTGCCTCGGTCGTGCCGCGCGCGCTGCATAACCTGCAACTGCTGGCGGAAAAGTATTTCAACGTCGAAGCGCTGATTGCCGGGCGCCCGCCGGTTGAATGGGGGATCGCGCTCAAGGTTGATGAACCGCGCGCGCTGGGCGCGGACCGCGCGGTCAACGCGATTGCGGCGCAAACGCTTGAGGCCGGTGACAAGATCGTCATCAGCTTTGGCACGGCGACAACCTTTGACCACATCGGCGCCGATGGAGCCTACATGGGCGGCAGCATTGCCACCGGGGTCAGCCTGTCGCTCGATGCCCTCTACAATGCCGCGGCGATGCTTCCGCGCATCGCTATCGAGCCGCCGCCAAGTGCAAGTGTGATCGGCCGCGATACCGTGGGCCAGATGCAGATCGGCATCTATTGGGGCTATGTCAGCATGATAGAGGGGATGATCGGGCGAATGAAGGCCGAGATCGGCCGCCCGGTCAAGGTCATCGCCACCGGCGGCCTCGCGCCGCTGTTCCAGCAGCACGGCCACCTGTTTGACCGGGTCGAGCCCGACCTGACCTTAATGGGGCTTGCCCACATTTACGCCAACCGGAGTGCTGCGGCGTGAAGCCCGGCAAGGAACTGCTGTTCTGTGCGCTCGGCGGATCGGGCGAGATTGGCATGAACGTCAATCTCTACGGGTGCGAGGGCAAGTGGCTGATGGTCGACCTGGGGATGACCTTCGGCGCGGCCGAATATCCCGGGATCGAGCTGGTCTTTGCCGACCTTGAATTCATCGAGGATCGCAAGAAGGATCTGGTCGGCATCGTCCTGACCCACGGCCACGAAGACCACATTGGGGCCGTGCCCTATTTCGCCAAGGAACTCGGCGTTCCGCTCTATGCCACGCCGTTTACCGCGCGGCTTGTAGCGGAAAAGCTTGCTGAAGCCGGATTGGCGGGCGAGGTCGAACTGATCGTGGTCGATCATCCCGAGACGATCCAGCTTGGACCGTTCGGGGTGCGCTATGTTCCGCTCGCCCATTCGATCGCCGAAGGCCACGCGCTGGTGATCGAGACGCCTTACGGGCGCATTTTCCATACCGGCGACTGGAAGCTGGATGACGAACCCCTGGTCGGCACGCCGGCCACTCCGGCGCAGCTGACCGCCATTGGCGATGAAGGCGTGCTGGCGCTGGTCTGCGATTCGACCAACGTGTTCAATCCCAAGCCTTCGGGCAGTGAAGGCGCCGTTCGCGATGCACTCAAGGCTGAAGTTGCCAGGCACCATGGCAAGCGCGTGCTGGTCACGACCTTCGCCTCAAACGTTGCCCGGTTGCAAACGCTGGGGGAGGTGGCCCAGGCCACCAATCGCCGGCTTTGCGTTGCCGGGCGCTCGCTGGATCGGATCATCCGCACCGGCCAAGCCAGCGGCTATCTGAAAAACCTGCCCGACCGGATCGATTTTGAAACCGCGATGAACCTGCCGCGCGGCGAAGTCCTGATCGTCGCGACTGGCGGGCAGGGCGAGGCCCGCGCTGCGCTGGCGCGGATCGCCGAGGATACCCACGCGATCGCGCTCGAGGCGGGGGACGTCGTGTTGTTCTCCAGCCGGCAGATCCCGGGCAACGAACTGGCAATCGGCCGGATTCAGAACCGTCTGGCCGCGCGCAATGTTACACTGGTAACCGACCGCCAGGCAGACATTCACGTCTCCGGCCACCCCGGGCGGCCTGAACTCGAAGCGCTCTATGGCTGGCTGCGTCCGCAGATCCTGCTGCCGGTCCACGGCGAAGTGCGCCACATGAAGGAACAGGCGCGGCTCGGCAAAGCCTGCGGTATTCCAATGGCCGTTACCCAGCAGAACGGCGATCTGGTCCGCCTTGCGCCGGGCAAGCCGGGCAAGTTCAGCGAAGTGCGCTCGGGCCGGCTCGTGCTTGATGGCGATATCCTTGCGCCAGCCGATGGCGAGGCGATGGTCATGCGCCGCCGCCTGGCCCACAACGGGCTGGTGATCGTCGTGCTTGATGGCAAGGGCCGGGCCCATGTCGAAAGCGTCGGCCTGCCGCTCGACGAAGACGAGGATGATTTTCTCGAGGAAGCGCGCGAAGACGTTCGCGCCGCGCTGTCAAAGCTCAAGGGCGGGCAGCGGCATGACCGTGAAGTGATTGTCGAGGCTGCCCGCCTGGCCGCGCGCCGCGCCGCACAGCGCTGGTCGGGCAAGAAACCCCAGGTGCGCGTCATCCTGCCGGAGAACTGATATGCGTTGGACTTCCGCCCTGGCGATCTTCGTCCTGTTCTGGGTGATGAGCGCGTTTTTCGTCATGCCGTTTGGCCTGCGCACGCTTGCCGAGGATGGCGGTGAGCGGGTGCCCGGCCAGATCGACAGCGCGCCCGCCAATTTCAATCCACGCCGGATTGCCAAGCGCGCAACCGTGCTGGCAGTGATCATCTTCACGCTGTTCTACCTGAACTACACCCAGGGCTGGGTGACTGCGCAGGATCTCGACTACACCGGCGGTCCGCCCGATCTTGATGCTATCGCCGCCAGCGGCGCGGCCAAGGGCTGATCGCTTAACGGCGCAGCCGCTCGATCGATTGGGCCAGCGCCACGTAAAGCTTGCCCATATCCGAAGACAGCAGGGTCACGCCCATGGCGTGGCCATCGCGCGCTGACAGCAATTGCCGCAGCATCGCTTCGAAATCATGGATGTAGCGGGCCACGTGATCACGGAAATCGCGGTCGCTTTCATAGAGCTGGACCACGGCCTTGGCCTCGGGCGTATCAAGCAGGCGCACGGCGCGGCGGGTGAAGATGCCCCGATCCCCGCGAAGATAGGCGGCCCAAGCCGTATCGGTAATGTCCGCGTCCATTGCGCGGGCAATGTCGATCGAATTGGAATTGAGGCTTTCGGTGATCAGCGCGACCCGGCGGGCAAAGTCATTGTCGACCTGTTCCTGCGCCCGTTCGCGCGCCTGTGCGACCCGGCGTTCAAGATTGCCCGCCAGTTCATCAACCTTGGCCAGCTGATCGCGTAGCTGCAGCGCGGCTTCGCGGCTGACACCGGCCGCATGGGCGGCAGCCTGTTCCAGCTGACCGGCCACTTCGGCCGCGCGGGCCCGCATCGCCCGATCAAGCGCGGGGCCGCTTTCATCGCCGATCCGGTTGGCTAGAGCGGCGATTTCGGTTGCGCTCATTGCGCCAATTCCGGCCACGGCATCGCGGGCGGCGCCATCCAGCTGGGTGATCGCCGCGGTCAGTTCGGCCTGAGCCTGGGCGGCCACGACCGCGTTTCGGGCCTGCAATTCATCAAGCGACTGTCCCAACGCGCCGATTGCGGCAAGCCGGTCGGTCAGCGCCGTTTCCAGCTCGGCGGCGCGGGCCATGCCGTGATCAAGCCCCTGGCCGGCGCGCTCGGTGTGCGCCGCCAGGCCATCGCCGTGGGCTTCGGCCACAACCACCACATCGCGCAGGGTGCGCGCCTTGCCGAGCAGGTCTTCAAGCTGCGCGGCATTGCTGGCGAAGGCGGCAGGCAGGTCTTCCTCGCTGTGGGTGACACCGGCGCGGATCAGTTCAAGCAGGCGTACGCTGTCATCGGTCAGCCCGGCGATGATCTGGTCGGTCCCGCTTAGGGCATCGCGGCTTGCGACAAGCCGCTCGGCCAGCGTTTCGAGGCTGCGGGCAACGGCTGCCTCGGCTTCGCCGCCGTGGGCTGCGATTTCGGCCATCCGCGCAGAGAAACCCGCCAACTGTGCGCTGATCGTCTCGGAATGGCTGGCGAGTTGCTGCGCACTCAGTTCCTGCTCGCTCCGGCGGGCAGCGATTTCAGCATCGAGAGCTGCGATTTGCGCGGTCAGCGTCTCGCTGAATTCGGCATGGCGCTGCAGGAAGTCGACCCGGCGGGTCTCGATCGCCTCGGCAAAGGTGTGGTCCCGCTCAGCCATGCGGCCATCGAACAGTTCGGCTTCTTCGGCCAGCGCGGCGAGGCGCTGGCGGGCCGTGGCCATGGCCTGTTCGTCGATCCCGGCAACGCGCGTTACAGCGCTTTCAAGATCGCTTTCGAGCTGGGTGATAGCCCGGCGCCAGGCGTCCTGAGCGGTGATTTCGCCATCGCGCAGTGCGCGAGTGATCGCCGCGCTTTCATCGCGCACGGCAGTCAACCGGGCGCGCAGCGAGGTGAGACTTTCGGCTTCATGGTGATCGAGCAGCTGGCGGGTGGCTTCGAGTTCTTCACCCAAGGCGGCAGCACGCGTTCGCACGGCTGCCAGGGCTTCGACCTCGTGCCCATCAAGCCGCGCACGGAAATCGGCACCGTGTTCGGCCAGCGCGGCAAAGCGCGCCTGGGTGGTGCCTTCGATGGTTTCCAGCTGGCGGGTGAACTCGCCAAGCGCCGCATCAACCTGCTGGCGCAGCACCTCGACCTGCTGTTCACTGGCCTGGCCAAACTGGTTGAGGCGATTGAAGCCTTGGACCATTTCCTCGATCTGGGCGTGCGCGGTGCGCCCGGCCGCCGCGATATTGTTGGTCACGTCCTTGGCCGAACTGGCGATCACGGGCAGCTGGAAGCGCAGCTTTTCCATGTTGTCGAGCGCGGCTTCGCTGACCGTTCCGATCGTGTCGATCCGCTTGCCATTGTCCGAAATCAGTCCGGCCAGACGGTCGGCATGTTCGCCAAGGCGTTCCCCCGCCACGCGGCCAAGCGTTTCGAGATCGCGGGCCTGTGCCGTGATGAATTCGCGGGCGAGGCTCAGTTCATGGTTGACCGTGACCAGCCGGGTTTCAAGCCGGGCGGATTCCTCGCTCAACATCCGGGCGCTCGCGCCAAACCGCTGCGCTTCACGCTGGCTGTTGCGCATAGCCAGCAGCCACACCACGCAAACCAGCAGCACCGGCATCGACCAGTCGCGGATCCAGCCCGTCCACTGCAGCAGCGTGCCGTCCGGACCAAGCTCAGGCTGATGCGCGATAACGAAGGCTGCGGTCCACCCGGCTACGGCCGCGATAGCGGACATCGCACCAAGCACTGTGGGCCAGCGCGGCAAGGCAGCTGAAGGCTGATCCTCCTCAGCTTCCCACTCCGCCCCAGGCGCGGTTTCAGCTTCGCTCACCGTGTTGACGGCTGCGTCCTCGCTCACGCCTTCGGCGTTGGCGGCATCGATGGCGACTATGCGTGATCTCCCGGTCATGTTGGCTGTTTACCATGTTGCCGCGGGCTTTAAACCCCACTTTAGCTGCGTTTCGGCAGCTATCGGGGGATGAGTGGGGGCTATAAGGCGGATAAGCAGCGCCAGCCTGCGTCCCTGTGCTTGGCACCTGCCGCGCAATGCCCTAAAGCTGCACCCTGTTCCCAGACAGGCGCGGAGAAAGACCCTGCGGGTCGCCTTGTTAACCATGCTCGAACCGGCTGCCCTTGGCAGCACCCTGCCGCGCGCGTTCCTGCGTATCGGCGGCATGACTGTTGTGCGCCAGCAACTGGGGCTGATGCTGGCATTGCAGTGCGAACGGATCGTGTGCCTTGCCCATGGAATTTCACCCGATCTCATCGAATTGCAGCATGCAGCCGAGGCTGCCGGGGCACAGTTCAACGTGATTGCTGGGCCGCGCCAGCTGCTTGGCCTGGTGACGACCAGCGACGAGGTTTTCATTCTCGGTGACGGGCTGTTTGCCTCCACCGCAGAAGCCGCGGCCACGCTGGAACAAGGGCAGGCCGTGCTGGTGCAGCCGATCGAGCAGGGGCTTGCCGCCGGGTTCGAACGGATCGACCTCAATCACGCTTCAGCCGCAGCGATGCGCATTCCGGGACGACTGGTCGAGCAGATCGCCGAGCTTCCTGCCGATTGCGATGCCGCCTCGGCGCTGCAGCGCATCGCCCTTCAGGGCGGCGTGCGCCAGCGCCCGATCCCGGCCACATCAGTAGGTACACTATTCTGGACCCTGGTGCGCAGCGAGGAAGAGGCCCACGCGCTTGAGCCGCAGTGGATCCGCCAACGGACCCGCGGGGATGAACCCTTGAACCCCTCGCGCGGGATTGGTCTGCTGGCGGTGCGGCTGCTTGGGCCGGCCTTGCTTCACGCGGGTAGCGGGGCAGGGGTGCTGGCGATCGCTGCCGGCAGCGTGGGTGCGATTGCGCGCGGCACCGGCTGGCTCGGCTTGCCCGCGCTGGGGCTGGGGCTGGCGGCGATCAGCTGGCTGCTGTGCGAAACTACCGCTTCACTCGCCCGGATCGAAGGTGACCCCGGCCGGCCAGCCCGAATGGTGGGCGGGCGCCGGGCCTTTGGCTGGCTGCTGGACGCGATCATCATCGTATTGGCCGGGATCGGCATCCCGGCGGTGCCTGGCGAACATCTGCTTGCGCGCTTCTTTGCGCCGTTCATGCTGGTGGGCGTGCTGCGGCTCGTGCCGCGGGCGCTGTCCGGGCGCTGGACGGCATGGCTGATGGATCGCGGATTGCTTGCGCTGCTGCTTTCGGGGTTCATTGTCGCAGGGCGCGGCGAGGCGGCGATTTCGATCGCCGCGGCCCTTACCGTGCTGGCCGGAATTGCGCTTCCGCGCGGCGAACTTGTCCTAACGCGGCCTTAACCAAGGTGCGCTATGGGGAGGGCATGTACGCGAAAGCTGCCCATCCCGTGACCGGAACGCCGGTTGAGACGATTCTGCGCGATGAACTGGCGCACGGCGATGCCTTGATCGGCACGATATCGCCAATTCTCAGGCACTTGCTGGCCAACGACGAACATTCGATGTTCAGCGACGAGATCGTCGCACGCGTTCGCGGAATGATGTCGAGCATCGCCCGGCAGCTGCTCGACGCGGCCAGCGAACCTGCTGAAACTGGTGATTCGCCCGAGTATGACGATCAGGTCGTCGGTAACCTTGTTGCCAGCTTCATTTGCCATCCCGGCCTGCTCTCGCACCTCCATTGCCTGGCGCTGGAATGGCAGCTGACCGAGCGGCTTCAGGCGCGGCTTGCGCTTGATCCGGTGCTGTCGCCCCTGTTGCAGGCGCTCATCGCCTCGAGTGAAAGCAATACTGCCGGCAATGCCATGGCGCTGCTGGCCGCTCAGGCCCGGTTTGCCCAGGCGCAGCGGCGCATGGAACTGCCGCTGACCGAATTGCCCGGCGATCTGATCCATGTCGCGCTGCTTGCCCTACGCAACCACGCCGGCGAAGATGACGCGGCCCAGGCCCGCTGCTCGGCGGCAGAACTCGCCATTCGCGGCAGCTATGATGAAAGCCGCAGCCGCTTGGGGCTGGTGTCGCGGTTGGTTTCGGGCCTTGGCGGCGGGGCGATGGCGGCATTGTCGGTCAGTCATGCCGGCCTGGCGATTTTCCTCACGGCGCTGGCACTGGCCTCGGGCCAGGACCGCGACTTGGTTGTGCTGTCTGCCAACGATGGGCAATTGGCGCGGTTTGCGCTGGCGCTCCGCGCAGCCGGGCTCAAGCCCCAGCAGATCGAGGAACAGTTCGGTGCGATCAGCCCCGACGCGGCGTTGCCGGTGGGCTTTGATGTGATCGGTGCCGATCAGGCGGCAGCGCTGCTCGCACGCTCTGCGGCATACCCCGGGCTGTGATCCGGTGAACGCGATGAGCGCAGTTCTGGCCAAGGCATATTGCGACAGCGAGGATCGGCTGATCAACGCCGATGAGCCGCTGGCTGGCCTGCAACTGCGCTGCGGCGGCGAATTGCCAGGCACGATCGCGATCCCGGCCTTGTTCGAGCTGGTCCGCAAGGCTCGCAGCTATGGGCTCAAACTTGCCCGGACGATCAAGGCCAGCGACGGGGCTGACCTGATCACGGCCTGGGTCGAGGTGGAGCCGGAAACGGACGGCGGCTGCAGCATCAGCATCGATAGCTGGCAGGCCAGCCCGCTGCCGCCCGAAGACCCGGCACTCGCCGCTGCGCATCGCGGCGCGATCGACCGCGACGTGGCCGAGCTGACCGCGCGCCTCGATGCCTTTCAGCGCGTGCTGACCGTGGAATCCGAAGCCGCCGATCTGGCCGAGATCGCAGCGCAAATGCGCGGCGGGGTCGGTCAACCGTGGACCGATTTCATCGCGATTGAGCGCAACAGTCATCATCAACCGCTGCATTGGCGCTTGCTGGATGGGGCGCGAGTGATGGTGCCCGGCTCGGTACGCCCATGGCGCGCAAGCCTGATCCCCCATGAAATCCCCGGGCGCGAACCGGGCGGGTTTGACCTCTGTCTGGTATCGGACGAGCCGCCAGCGCGCGTGCTAGCACCGGCAAAGGCGATCCCCGCAATCGTCATGCCCAGCAACGAGCCCGGTCTGGTTGGCCGCGATATCGCGCCGGTGCTGCGCCAGCCGATCGCGCGGATCATCGCCAATGCCGAGACGATCCGGATGCGGCTCGCCGGGCCGCTTGCCGATGAATACAGCAACTATGCCGCCGATATCGCGGCGGCCGGGCAGCATCTGTTGTCGCTGGTTGAGGATCTGGCCGATCTGGAAGTGGTCGAAGCCGAAGACTTCAACACGGCGCCCGACCGGATCGACCTTGCCGATGTCGCTCGCCGGGCCTGCGGCATCCTGGGTGTGCGCGCCAGCGAGCGCGGCATCGCGCTTGATGCGCCTAAGCACGACGAGCGCCTGCCCGCGATCGCGGAGTTTCGCCGGGTGCTGCAAATCCTGCTGAACCTGATCGGCAATGCGATCCGTTACGCCCCTGAAAATTCGCAGGTCTGGATCCGGCTCGAAGGCGAGGGCGCCCGCGCGCGGGTGATCGTGGCTGACCAGGGCCCGGGGCTATCGACAGAGCAGCAGACGCAGGTGTTCGAGAAGTTCGAACGGCTTGGCCGCAGCGATGAGCAAGGATCCGGCCTCGGGCTCTACATCTCGCGCCGTCTGGCGCGGGCGATGGGCGGCGAACTGAGCGTGGAAAGCGCGCCGGGGCAGGGTGCGCGGTTCGTGCTCGACGTGCCAGCCGATCTTCTGGCCGCCGCACCAAGCACTGCAGCTCACTGATCAAGGCATCAGGTTACATAAAAAACTCCCCGGAAAGCGTTGGCCTTCCGGGGAGTTTTGTTGACTGCCTGATCGCTCAGCGCTTGGCGAGCGGCACGTAATCGCGCTGCGTCGGCCCGGTGTAGAGCTGGCGCGGACGGCCGATCTTCTGGCCGGGGTCCGAGATCATTTCGTTCCACTGCGCGACCCAGCCCACGGTGCGGGCGAGGGCGAAGAGCACGGTGAACATGGTGGTCGGGAAGCCGATCG
>JAYSCF010000025.1:0-13953 GCA_041915005.1 Novosphingobium sp. | reverse complement strand
CAGCCGCGCGATCACTTCGTGGACATCATAGGGTGCGCGCACGTCGTCGGGGATCAGGGCGTAGAGGTCTTCTGCGGCATATTTTGGCGCGCGCGGTTCAAGCAGGGTGAGGCCGTGGCGATGCGCCGGGCCGAGATGGCTGACGATATCGCGCACGATCGACAGGGCGTGCTCGTCGTTTTCGGCGAGGTGATCGACCACGCCCGATTTGCGCGCGTGCAGATCGCCGCCGCCCAGATCCTCGGCGCTGATTTCCTCGCCCGTGGCGGCCTTGACCAGTGGCGGGCCGGCCAGGAAGATCGTGCCCTGTTCGCGCACGATCACGGTTTCGTCCGACATCGCCGGGACATAGGCCCCGCCCGCGGTGCAACTGCCCATCACACAGGCGATCTGGGCAATGCCCTTGGCGCTCATCTGGGCCTGGTTGAAGAAGATCCGGCCAAAGTGGTCGCGGTCGGGAAAGACTTCGCTCTGGTGGGGCAGGTTGGCCCCGCCGCTGTCGACCAGATAGATGCACGGC
Source organism: Novosphingobium sp. (assembly GCA_041915005.1). Classification (GTDB taxonomy): domain Bacteria; phylum Pseudomonadota; class Alphaproteobacteria; order Sphingomonadales; family Sphingomonadaceae; genus Novosphingobium. The sequence goes on along the minus strand of JAYSCF010000025.1, from coordinate 13,433 downwards.
AGGTGGTTCGCCTCGGCGATCTCTTGCGCGCGCAGATGCTTCTTCACCGTCATCGGGTAATAGGTGCCGCCCTTCACGGTGGCATCGTTGGCAACGATCATGCACATCCGGCCCGAAACGCGGCCGATCGCGGTGATGATCCCGGCGCCGGGAATGTCCCCATCATACATGTCGCCGGCGGCAAGTTGCCCGATTTCGAGCAGCGGCGCGCCGGGATCGAGCAGCCGTTCGACGCGTTCGCGGGGCAGCAATTTGCCGCGCGCTGTATGGCGTTGGCTGCCGCCCAGCGCTGCCTGTGCTACCCGTTCGCGCAGTTCGCTGGCCAGGGCACGGTTGTGCGCCGCGCGGGCCTGGGCCTGGGGGTCATCAGGATGGAGGCTGGTGGAAAGCGTGGGTGCGCTCACGGTTTGACCCCGGCAAAGACGCTGGCAAAGAACGGCAGAACCTTGGTGCCAAAGCGTTCGGGCACCTTGTTGCCGTGATCGCCGACGTACAGATCATAGTCGTGCGCCACGCCCAGCTTGGTCAGTTCGGCGTGCATCCCCACTGCTTCGAACTGGACGAAATCGGTATCGCCGGTGTCGATCGCGATGCGCTTCATCGATTTGAGCGCGGCCAGATACTGCGCGGCCATCGCGGCGGGTGCGTTGGCGGCCCATTGCGCAAGGACGAAGGGCACCGGCTTGCCATCCTTGGTGGCAAGATCGGAATAGAACGGCGGCCGGCTCGGGTCGGGCGACCAGGCGGCGGCCACGGCGAAGTTGCCGATGGTGTTGAATTCACCCGCCAGCGCCTGATCCAGGGTCAGCGTTTCGAACTTGGGATCGGCGGTTTCCGCGCCGCGCGGGGTCAGGCAGCAGGGGTTCATCGCATAGAGCGCGCCGAACACTTGCGGGTGCTTCATCCCCAGCTTCATCGTGCCATAGCCGCCCATCGAATGCCCGGCGAGGCCGCGGGCCTCACGCTTGGCGATGGTGCGGAAATGGCCATCGACATAGCCGACCAGGTCGGTGGCGATGAAATCCTCGAAATTGCCGATCGTGGGCGAGTTCGAATACATCGAGCCGCCGAACCGGGTGTGACTGTCGGGCACCACCACAATCATTTCCTGCGGCCCTTCGCCCGCCGCCTTGAGCGCGGCCTCGAAGGGGACATAGCCCATGTAGCGATCGGCCGTGGCGGTGAAGCCGTGGAGGAAATAGAGCACCGGATAGCGGCGCTTCTTCGCCGCGTCATAGCTGGGCGGCAGGATCACATAGACCGTGCGATCGGGCGAATTGCCTTCAAGGTTGCCTTCCACGCTGGGGGCATGAACCGTGAGCTTTTCGACCCGGGCGAGCGCCGGGGCAGCGATCAGGGCTGCGGCGGCAGCCAGGCCCAGGGCCAGTTTGCGGGCGAAGGTCATCAATTGGCTCCAATCAATTCGCGGCCGATCAGCATGCGGCGGATTTCGTTCGTGCCTGCCCCGATGTCGAGCAGCTTGGCATCGCGCAGATAGCGTTCGACCGGCCAGTCCTTGGTATAGCCTGCACCGCCCAGCGCCTGCACCGCCTCGCCCGCCGCCTTGAAGGCGTTCTCGCTTGCCAGCAGGATCGCGCCGGCGGCATCGAAGCGGGTGGTCTGCCCGGCATCGCAGGCCCGCGCCACGGCATAGACATAGGCCCGCGCCGATTGCAGCGCGACATACATGTCCGCGACCTTGGCCTGCATGAGTTGGAACGCGCCGATCGGTTTGCCGAACTGCTTGCGTTCGCGCAGGTAGGGGATGACCGTGTCGAGGCAGGCCTGCATGATGCCGAGCTGCAAGCCGGCCAGCACCACGCGTTCATAGTCGAGGCCCGACATCAGCACGCCCACCCCGCCATGAAGCGGCCCCATCACGTTGTCTTCGGGCACGAAGCAGTCGTTGAACACCAGTTCGGCAGTGGGGCTGCCCCGCATCCCCAGCTTGTCGATCTTCTGGCCGATCGAAAACCCGGCAAAGTCCTTCTCGATCAGGAAGGCGGTGATCCCGCGCGATCCGGCCTCGGGCGCGGTCTTGGCATAGACCACCAGCACGTCGGCATAGGCGGCGTTGGTGATCCAGAACTTGGTGCCGTTGAGCCGGAACCCGCCGGGCACGGCCTCGGCCTTGAGCTTCATCGAGACGACATCGGATCCTGCCCCGGCTTCCGACATGGCCAGGCTGCCAACGTGTTCGCCCGAGACCAGTTTGGGAAGATAGCGGGCTTTCTGTGCGTCATTGCCCCAGCGCCGGATCTGGTTGACGCACAGGTTGGAATGGGCGCCATAGGACAGACCGATCGAGGCCGAGGCGCGGCTGACCTCTTCAACCGCAACCACATGGTCGAGATAGCCAAGGCCAAGCCCGCCCCATTCCTCTTCAACCGTGATGCCGTGCAGGCCCAGTTCGCCCATCGCGGCCCACAATTCGGCGCGCGGGAACCAGTCCTCGGCATCAATCCGGGCGGCCAGCGGGGCGATCTTGTCATCGGCGAAGCGCGCGGCGGCCTCGCGGATCATCAGGGTGCTTTCAGGCAGGGCGAAATCGAATTCTGGCGTCGCGCGCATCGGCTATTCTCTCCTCGGGGCATGGCATAGCAAGTGCCGCGCGCCGCGCAAACTAGTTGCGCAGGAAAGCAACCGGGTTGCGCCGCCTAGAACCCGGCGCCGTCGGGCCAGGTCGGCGCAGCCAGTCCCATGACCTTGAACAGCAAGCCCATTTGCCCTTCGCCAACCAGCCGCTCCATCGCGGTGCGGATCGCGGCGGCATGTTCGGGCGCCTTGGCGGCCAGGGCTTCGGCCCGGGCTTCGATCCCCAGATTGCGCAGCCAGCGCCCCTGCGGCGCCGTGCCGAGCCACTTTACCCCGCGCGATTGCGCGATCGGGGCCAGCGTGGCGAAATCGACATGGGCGGTCAGGTCCGCCTCGCCAGGGTTGAAGAACGGATCGACCTTGCGGTGGGCGCGCACCGCCTGAAGGGTCGAGCCATCGCGGATCACATCGTGGCCATAGTCGATGAACAGCGCGGCCCCGCCTTGTTCCACCAGCCTGCCGGCCACTTCATAGACCGTGGCCGCCGCACCAGGGCAGGTCTCGATGATTGTTCCGGGGGGCGCGTCGCGGCGCGCCTGCGGCACGGCGGCGTCCATCGGCTGGCTGCCCGCGACGCAGGCAAAGCGGTCGCCTTCGGTGATCACCATGCGTTCGCGCCAGCCCGCTTCGGTCTTGACCAGTTGCCGCACCGGCAGGGCATCGAGAAATTCGTTGGCGACGATCAGCACAGGGCCATAGAGCGGCACGCTCGACAGATCGTGGTGCCACTGCGCGCCGGGCACCGTGGCCAGTTGCACGTCCTTCAGCGCCGCCGAGGCTTCGACAAGGTGGATCGAGGGTTCCAGGCCATAGCGCCGCGCCGCGCGCAGCGCATCGGCCGCCAGCGTGCCGCGGCCCGGCCCCAGTTCGACATAGTGGACCGGGGTTTCGCGCCCGGCGCGGATCCAGATGTCGGCCAGCCACAGCCCGATCAGTTCGCCGAACATCTGGCTGATTTCGGGCGCGGTGATGAAATCCCCGGCGGTGCCCAGCGGATCCTTGGCGGTGTAATAGCGGGCATTCGCTTCGCCCATGTAGTGCATCAGGCTGATCGGGCCGGTGTTGGCGATCAGCCGCTGGAAGATCGCGCCCAGAGCTTCCGGGCTGGCCGGCGCGCTCATCGCGCGACGGCGACGGTGCGACCCAGCGGCGGCAGCACAAGCGCCCGAACCACGAAGAACAGCCCGACCAGCATCAGGGGCACGGTCAGCCACTGGCCCATCGACAAGCCGGTGCGGGCGGCAAAGTCCTGCAACTGGGCATCGGGTTCACGGAAGAATTCAACCACGAACCGCGCGATCCCGATCCCCAGGGTGAAGGTGCCGACCATCAGGCCCGGACGCCAGCGCGCGCGGGTCTGCCAGAACAGCAGCAGCATGATCACGATCAGGGCCAGCCCTTCCAGCGCGGCTTCGTAAAGCTGGCTGGGGTGGCGGGGAAATGGCCCGGCTCCGGGGAAGACCATCGCCCAGCGCACGCCGGCTCCGGCCACGCGGCCCCACAGCTCGCCGTTGACGAAATTCGCCAGCCGCCCGAACAGCATGCCGAAGGGCACGCAAACCGCGATGTAATCGGCCACCCGCAGAAAGTTGAGCCTGCCGCTCCACGCCACCCAGGCCATCGCCAGGGTCACGCCGACCAGCCCGCCGTGGAAGCTCATCCCGCCGTTCCACAGCTGCAGCAGTTCGCCAGGATGGGCCCAAAGACTGGGCAGTCCGGTGTTTCCGCCGGTGTAGAAGGTGGCATAGCCCAGCCGTCCGCCCAGGATGATCCCCAGGGTGCACCAGAAGAACAGATCGTCGGCGTGGCGCTGCGCCATCGGCGCGCCGGGGGCCTTGATCATCCTGGTGAGGTGCCAGTAGCCGAGCAGAATTCCGGCCAGATAGGCCAGGCTGTACCACCGCAGCTGGAACAGGCCGAGCGGGGTCTGGAACGCGAAGAGGTAGTTCTTGAGGCCGAGATCGACCCAGTTGATCGGGGCGGCATCGGCCAGCGCGGTGAGCGATAGTGACAGCACGGAGCTTACCTCTTAAACGAACCAGAGTAGTTGGCGTTTGAACGCGTTGCGACGCGGACGCGCGCCTTCTGGCACAGAGCAGGCCGGGTGACAAACCCGGTTCGGCGGGCGCGAAAAAGGGGCGCGCCCCACCACACGGATGGGATGAAGGAACCCGCATGCCGAGCGAACTCGATCAGGCCATGAATGATGCCGTCGCGCAGTTGACCGCGCCGGGCGGCCCTCTTGAAACCGTGCCCTTTACCCGTGACGGCTGGACCGTGCCGATGGTCAAGAATGCGCCGCCTTCGCTGGCGCACTACATCGCGCTTTATTGCCAGCAGCACGGCGATACCGAATTCCTGGTCGATGGCGATATCCGCCTGACCTTCGCGCAGGTTGGCGCTGCCGCGCGCACCGTGGCTGGCGGCCTGGTCGCCGGACTTGGCGTCCAGAAGGGCGAGCGCGTGGGGATCGCCGCGCGCAATTCGGCCAACTGGATCGTGGCCTATCTCGGCGTGCTGATGGCGGGCGGGGTTGCCACCTTGCTCAATGGCTGGTGGACCGGCGAGGAACTGGCCGGCGGGATCGATCTGGCCGGCTGCCGGCTGGTGCTGGCCGATGCTCAGCGCGCGGCCCGGCTCGAGGGGCATGGCCACGGCGCAACCATCGTGCCGATCACCCACGACTGCCCGTGGGAGCAGGGCCTGGCGGCATTGCTGGCCCAGGGCGGCGGAGCCGATACGCCGCTGCCCGAACTGACCGGCGATGACCTGGCGACGATCCTGTTCACCTCGGGCTCGACCGGGCAGTCCAAGGGCGCGGTCTGCGATCACCGGTCGGTGGTGCAGGGCACCTTCAGCTACATCGGTCAGACGCTGACGATCCTGACGATCCTGACCAGCCGGGGCGAAGCGCCGACGCTCCAGCCGTGCAGCCTGGTCAACGTGCCGATGTTCCACGTGACCGCCGAAGTGCCGCTGTTCCTGCAGAGCTTCGCCATCGGCCGCAAGCTGGTGCTGATGCCCAAGTGGGACGCCGAAGAAGCGATGCGCCTGATCGAGAAGGAAAAGGTCACCTATTTCGTCGGCGTGCCGCTGATGAGCTTTGAAATCGCGACCCATCCCAATCGCACCAAGTATGACCTGTCGAGCTGCACTTCGTTCGCGGGCGGCGGGGCGCCGCGCCCGGTTGACCACGTGCGCCGCATCAAGGAAGCGCTGCCCCATGCCTTCCCGCTGCTCGGCTATGGGCTGACCGAAACCAACGGGGTGGGCGCGGGCAATCTCAACGAAAACTACCTGGCCAAGCCGGGCTCGACCGGCACCGCCACCAAGCCGCTGATGGAAATCGCCGCGCTGGATGATGCTGGCAAGGTGCTGGGTGCGGGCGAAGTGGGCGAAATTTCGCTGCGCTCGGTCTGCAACTTCATCGGCTATTGGCAGAACCCCGAGGCGACCAAGGAGGCGATCACTGCCGACGGCTGGTTCCGCAGCGGGGATCTGGGCTATCTCGATGCCGATGGCTATGTGTTCATCGTCGACCGCAAGAAGGACATCATCATCCGCGGCGGCGAGAACATCAGCTGCATCGAGGTCGAACAGGCGATCTACGCCCACCCCGACGTGGCCGAGGCCAGCGTGTTCGGCCTGCCCGACGAACGCTTTGGTGAACTGCCGGTGGCGGTCTATCTGCCCGAACCCGGCACCAACCTTGATGAGGACGCCCTGCGCGCCTTCCTGCAAGAACGCATCGCCCCGTTCAAGGTGCCGGTGAAGCTGTGGCAGGTCGATGCCGCGCTGCCGCGGCTTGGCACGGAAAAGGTCGACAAGCGCTCGCTCAAGGCCGCCTACCTGCCGCTCTGGCAGGCGCTCCAGGCGGCGCAGGCCGGCACGGCATGAGCGCGCTGCGGGTTCCCAATCAGCGCGCGATCGTCGATCGCCGCGCCTTGGCCGAAGCCATCGCCGAGGCGGTGGCGGTGGCCGGCGGCGCGGCGGCGCGGCCGGTGGTGGTGGACCTGCTGCGCGGCGCGCTGGCAGCCGGGCGGAGCGAGATCGCCCGGCGGCTGGCCGAAAAACCGGGTGCCGGGCACGACTGCGCCGAGGCCCAGGCTTTCCTGGTCGACCAACTGGTGCGGGTGATCCACGATCACGTGATCGGCGATGTCTACCGCGCCAGCAATCGCACCGCGGGCGAACGCCTGACGGTGATGGCGGTGGGCGGCTATGGCCGAGGCGAAATGGCGCCCCATTCCGACGTCGATATTACCTTCATCACGCCGATCAAGCAGACCCCGTGGTGCGAGCAGGTGATCGAGGCGATGCTCTATTTCCTGTGGGATCTGGGGCTCAAGGTCGGCCATTCGAGCCGCTCGCTCGACGACATGGTGCGCATGGCGCGCGGCGATCTGACGATCCGCACCGCGATGCTCGAAGGGCGTTACGTCTGGGGTGACCAGCCCCTGTTCGACGAGGCCCAGGGGCGGTTTCAGGCCGAGGTCGTGGCCGGCAGCGAGCGCCAGTTCGTGTCCGAGAAGCTGGCCGAACGCAACGAGCGGCACAAGCGGTTGGGCGATAGCCGCTATGTCGTCGAACCCAACGTCAAGGAAGGCAAGGGCGGGCTGCGCGACCTGCACACGCTCTACTGGATCGGCAAATACATCCACCACGTGCGCGACGTGTCCGAACTGGTCGATGCCGGGCTGCTTACGCCCACCGAATATCGTTCGTTCCGCCGCGCGGAAAACTTCTTCTGGGCGGTGCGCTGCCATCTCCACACGATTACGCGCCGCGCCGAGGACCGGTTGACCTTCGACCTCCAGCGCGAAGTCGCCGCGCGGATGCAGTTCGCCGATCGCCCCGGCAAGAGCGCGGTCGAACGCTTCATGCAGTACTTCTTCCTCCAGGCGAAGCGGGTGGGGCATCTGACCGGGTTGTTCCTGGCCCAGCTTGACGATCAGTTCGCCAGGAAGCAGCCGCGCGGTCTTCTGGCGGGCTTTCGCGCGCGGCGGCGGATCCTCAAGGGCTATGTCCTGTTCGGCGGGCGGATCAATGTGCCGTCGGACGATTGGTTCGCGGCGGATCCGGTTCGCCTGATCGAGATTTTCGTCCTTGCCGACCAGAACCGGCTCGAAGTGCATCCCGAAGCGATGCGCCTGGCAGTGCGCGATGCCCGACTGGTCGATGGAGTGCGCGAGGATCCGCGCGCCAATGCGCTGTTCCTCGATCTCCTGACCAGCCGCAATGATCCCGAAACGGTGCTGCGCTGGCTGGGCGAGGCCGGCGTGTTTGGCCGGTTCGTGCCCGATTTCGGCCGGGTCAACGCGCAGATGCAGTTCGACATGTATCACCACTATACGGTCGACGAGCATACCATTCGCGCGATCGGATTGATGGCCCGGATCGAGAAGGGCGAGATGAAGGCGGACCATCCGCTGGCGACCACGATCATCCACAAGGTGGTCAATCGCCGCGCGCTCTACGCCGCGATCCTGATGCACGACATCGCCAAGGGCCGGCGCGGCGATCATTCGGTGCTGGGCGCGGAAGTCGCGCTCAAGCTGTGCCCGCGGCTGGGCCTGTCGCCAGAGGAAACCGCGCTGGTCAGCTGGCTGGTGCGCCAGCACCTGTTGATGAGCGCCACCGCCTTCAAGCGCGATCTGGCCGATTACAAGACCATCACCGACTTCGTCGAACAGGTCCAGTCGATCGAGCGGCTGCGGTTGCTGGCGATGCTGACCATCGTTGATATCCGCGCGGTTGGGCCGGGGGTGTGGAACGGCTGGAAGCGCCAGCTGATCCATGAGCTGTACGAGGCCGCCGAAGAGCGGCTGCGGTTGGGCCACGTCAAGCACGGCCGCGCCGAACGCATCGCGGCCAAGCGGGCCGCGGTCGCGCAGCGGCTGGGCAAGCAGGGCAAGCTGGTCGAACGCTATGCCAAGCTGATGAGCGATGCCTACTGGATCGCCGAGCCGGATGACATCATCGCGATGAACCTGATCCAGCTCGATGCGGCCAAGGGCCAGTCGCTCGACGTGCATACCGAATACTATGCCGCGCGCGGGGCCACGCTGGTCACGGTGATCGCGGCTGACCATCCGGGGCTGTTCTACCGGATTGCGGGCGGTATCCACCTGGCTGGCGGCAACATCATCGATGCGCGCATCCACACCGCGCGCAATGGCATGGCGGTCGACAATTTCCTGGTCCAGGATCCGCTGGGCCGCCCGTTCTCGGAAGAGAGCCAGCTTGGGCGGATCAAGGCGATGATCGGCGATGCCCTGGCCAACAAGATCAAGCTGGTGCCGCAGCTGGCAGCGCGGCCGCTCGCCCGTCCGCGCGCCGATGCTTTCGAAGTCCACCCCGGGGTGGAATTCGACAACGATGCCTCGAACCGCTTCACTGTGGTCGAAGTCAACGCGCGCGATCGCCCGGCATTGCTCAACCGGCTGGCCCGCGCCCTGTTCGAGGCCAAGCTGATGGTCCATTCCGCGCACATCGCCACCTATGGCGAACGCGCGGTCGATACCTTCTACGTCACCGACCTCTTGGGCGAGAAGATCGATGCCGCGCAGCGGCTGAAGGCGGTGGAGAAGAAGCTGCTTGAGGCAGCGGGGGAAGAAACGGTCGAGGTGGCGGCGGCGTAATCGATGGGGGGAAGGCCGGATGGCCTTCCCGCACCAGCAAGAACCTTACCCGATCAGGGCTTCGGCGATCTGCACCGCATTGAGCGCAGCGCCCTTGCGCAGGTTGTCGCCCGCCACGAACAGCGCGAGGCCGTGTTGGGCCGTGCGGTCAACGCGGACGCGGCCCACGAAGACCGGATCCTTGCCGGTGGCGTCGAGCGGGTTGGGCACTGCGGTGACGACCACGCCGGGCGCCTGGCCCAGCAGTTCGAGCGCGCGCGCGGCGCTGATCGGGCGTTCGAATTCGGCGTTGATCGACAGCGCATGGCCGGTGAACACCGGCACGCGCACGCAGGTGCCCGAAACCGGCAGGTTGTCGAGGCCCAGGATCTTGCGGCTTTCGTCGCGCAGCTTGAGCTCTTCCTCGGTGTAGTCATCCTCGCCCAGCACGTAGTTGAGCGGGACCACGTTGTGCGCGATCGGCACGGCCCACTTTTCCGCCTTGGGCAGCAGGTCTTCGTGGCCGCCTTCGGCAAGATCGCGCGCGCGATTGCCGACATGGTCGATCTGGCGCGCCAGCACGTCGATCCCTTCGAGCCCGCCGCCCGACACCGCCTGGTAGGTCGAGACGATCAGGCGCTTGAGTCCGGCCTCGTCGTGCAGCGGCTTGAGCACCGGCATCGCGGCCATGGTGGTGCAGTTGGGGTTGGCGACGATGCCCTTGGGCAGGTTGGCCATCGCATCTGCGTTGACTTCGGCCACGACCAGCGGAACCTCCGGATCCGAGCGCCAGGCCGAGGAGTTGTCGATCACGATGGCGCCCGCGGCAGCCACCTTCGGGGCGAGCGCCTTGGAGGTCGAACCACCGGCGCTGAACAGCACCACGTCGAGCCCTGCGAAATCGGCGGTTTCGGCGTCCTCGATCGTCACGCCGTCGACCACCTTGCCGGCCGAGCGGGCCGAGGCGAACAGGCGCAGCTGCTTAATCGGGAAATTGCGCTCCTTGAGAATCGCCAGCATGGTCGATCCGACCACGCCGGTTGCGCCGACGATCCCGACGTTAAGCTGCTGCCCTTGGGCGAAACGATGCACCATCACTGCTACTCCATCAATTTGCGGAGCCGCGCGGGGGTGTTCATCCGGTGTGGAAGAAGCCCCGGCTGCTCGCGCGGGGCTGGTTGTCCGGGTGCCTCAGGCCAGGCACGCCACCACAACCGTCCCGCCGGCGGCGGTCGGTTTGGTGGTAATAATCTGGCGAGCGGTTCCAAACATTGCGCGGCGCCTAGCGGGGAGTCCGCGCAATGTAAACCGCATTCGCGCAGCCGTGCGTGAAATTTTGCTACCCTGCGGCCGCTGCGGCGAACTGATCGTAAGCCTCGACCGCCTGGGCGGCATACATCAGGCTGGGGCCGGCGCCCATGTACAGCGCCATGCCCATTGTCTCCATCACCTCGTCGCGGCTGGCCCCGGCCTGCACCGCGGCCTTGGCGTGAAACGCCACGCAGCCATCGCAGCGGATCGCCACCGCGATCGCCAGCGCGATCAGTTCCTTGGTTCGGGTATCGAGCGCGCCGCCCTTGGTCGCGGCCTGGGCCATGCCCGAAAAGGCCTTCATCACTTCGGGCGAGCCGAGGCGCACCTCCTTGATCGCGGCCGAAAGCTCTCCCGCCATCGCGGGCCAGTCCTTGTGCATTGTTTGGATCTCCGGTTGGTCCGCTCAGGCGGTGAGGGATTCGATCTTGCGGCCGATCGCCCACGAAATCGGGAGGGCCAGCACGAAGCCGGCGGCAGCCGCCACCGCAATGGGTTTCCAGCCGGGCATGGCCATGGCGAGCACCGCCGTTACCCCAATCCCCATCAGCACCGTCGCGACCACCGCGTGCAGCACCCACATCAATTTGCCCATTGCGCAACTCCGCGTTCGGAAAATATGAGTGAGGTCTAATTTAATTGGCGCGCCGGTCCTTGATCCCGGTCAAGCCGCACCCCAATTGGACGCTGAAATACATCCTCCTGGAGATTTCGCCGATGCCCAGCCCGATCGATCCCGCCCTGGTGGTTTGTCCCGCGTGCAACGGGGTAAACCGGGTTCCGGTGGCACGGCTGGGCGCGCAGCCGACTTGCGGACGCTGCAAGGCGGCGCTGTTCAGCGGACAGCCGCTGGCGGTCGATGCGCCGGCGTTTGCCGCGCAGGTTGGCCGCAGCAGCCTGCCGGTGCTGGTCGATTTCTGGGCCCCCTGGTGCGGACCGTGCAAGGCCATGGCTCCGGCCTATGCCCAGGCCGCGCGCGAACTGGAACCGGGCGTGCGCTTGCTCAAGGTCGATACCGAGGCTGTGCCCGAGCTGGCTCAGCGGTATCAGATCCGGTCGATCCCCACGCTGGCGCTGTTTTCCGGCGGGCGCGAAGTGGCGCGGCAATCGGGGGCGATGCCGGCCCAGGCCATTGCCCAATGGGTGCGCCAGAACGCTTAAGCCGAAGCGGTCTTGAGCCGTTCCATCGCCGCATCACGCCCGATCAGCGCCAGCATCGCGGCCATGTCCGGCCCATGTTCGCGGCCTGTCAGCGCCAGGCGCAGCGGCAGGAACAGCGCCTTGCCCTTGCGCCCGGTGGCCTCCTTGAGCGCGCCGGTCAGGGCCTGCCAATCGGCGGCCCCGCTGGCGAGCGCCTGGGCCGCTTGCGCCAGATAGGCCTTGTCGTCCGCGTCGAGCGCTGGTGCGGCAACCGGCCCGGTGACGATCTGCCACCATTCGGCGGCTTCGCTGATGTGGGAGAGGTTGGGGCGGATCGCTTCCCACGCGGCTTCATCCATCCCGGTGGGGAGCAGGTGCGCCGCCCGCGCGAAGGGCAGGCGGTGGACGATCCCGGCGTTGACCCGGTGGAGTTCGGCTTCGTCGAAGCGGGCGGGCGCGCGGCCGAAATGGGCCAGGGTGAAGCTGGCGGCAAGGGCCTCGGCATCGAGCGCCGGGTCAACCGGATCGGAGGTGCCGAGCCGCGCCAGCAGCGCGATCAGCGCCTCGGGTTCGATCCCTTCCTCGCGCAGGGCGGCAACGCCAAGCGAACCGAGCCGCTTGGACAGCTTGCCCTCGCTTCCGGTGAGCAGCGCCTCGTGGGCAAAGCGCGGGGGTTCTGCGCCCAGGGCATGGAACATCTGCACCTGGCTTGCCGTGTTCGAGACATGGTCCTCGCCGCGCAGCACGTCGGTGATACCCATGGCGACATCGTCGATCACCGAGGGCAGCAGATAGAGCCACGAGCCATCGCCCCGGCGCACCACCGGGTCCGACATCTTGGCCGGATCGAAATGCTGGGCTCCGCGAATGCCATCGTCCCAGGTGATCGGGGCTTCGCGGTCCAGCAGGAAGCGCCAGTGCGGCGCTTCGCCGGCGGCGGCCTTGGCGGCGTGGTCGGCTTCGCTCAGGGCCAGAGCTGCGCGGTCATAGATCGGCGGCAGCCCGCGCCCGAGCAGCACCTTGCGCTTGAGTTCCAGTTCCTGCGCGCTTTCATAGCAGCGATAGACCCGGCCCGCGGCGACCAGTTTCTGGAACTCGGCCTCATACAGCGCGAAGCGCGCCGACTGGCGCTCCTCGCCGTCCCAGGTCAGGCCCAGCCATTCAAGGTCGGCCTTGATGCTGGCCACGTGTTCCTCGCGGCTGCGTTCCTGGTCGGTATCGTCGATCCGCAGCAGGAACCGCCCACCAGCCTGTTTGGCGAGCAACCAGTTGTGCAGCGCGGTGCGGATATTGCCGACGTGGAGCGAACCCGTCGGCGACGGGGCAAAGCGGGTAATGGTCATGGTCATGCCGAACGGAAGGCGTGGCTGATCGGATAGCGGCGATCGCGCCCGAAATTGCGGGTGCCGAGCTTGACCCCGGGCGGGGCCTGGCGGCGTTTGTATTCGGCCAGATGCAGCAGCCGTTCGATCCGCACCACCACATCGTGGTCAAATCCTTCGGCAACCAGCTGGGCCACGCTCTTCTCCTGTTCGACCAGCCCCAGCAGCAGCGCATCAAGCACGGGGTAAGGCGGCAGCGAATCCTCGTCCTTCTGGTCGGGGCGCAGTTCGGCGCTGGGCGGGCGGGTGATGATCCCTTCGGGCATCACCGGGCCATCCGGGCCAAGGCCGATCTTGGGCTTGTGCGCGTTGCGCCAGCGCGAGATCGCGAAGACGGTCATCTTGTAGGCGTCCTTCAGCGGGTTGTAGCCGCCCGCCATGTCGC
>JAYSCF010000024.1:0-14210 GCA_041915005.1 Novosphingobium sp. | reverse complement strand
AAGAAGATCGAATTCCGCACCACTCGCACCACGGATGTCGGCTGATGACCAAGCATGATGGACTGACCAAGGGCTGGAGCCGCGACCAGATGGCCGCCCGCGCCGCGCAGGAACTGCAGGATGGGTTTTACGTCAATCTCGGCATCGGCATCCCGACGCTGGTGGCCAACCACGTGCCGGCGGGCATGACCGTGACCCTGCAGAGCGAAAACGGCATGCTGGGGATCGGCCCGTTCCCGACCGAGGACGCGATCGACCCCGATCTGATCAACGCCGGCAAGCAGACGATCAGCCAGCTGCCGCATTCGGCCTATTTCGACAGCGCGACCAGCTTTGCCATGATCCGTGGCGGCAAGATCGATCTGACCGTGCTGGGCGGCATGGAAGTGTCCGAAAACGGGGACATCGCCAACTGGATGGTGCCCGGCAAGATGATCAAGGGCATGGGCGGGGCGATGGACCTGGTTGCCGGGGTCAAGAAGATCATCGTGGTGATGGAACACTGCGCCAAGGATGGCACGCCCAAGTTCGTGCCCGCCTGCACCCTGCCGCTGACCGGGCGCAACGTGGTTGACATGCTGATCACCGATCTGGCCGTGTTCAAGCGGCCGGATCATGGCTCGCCGTTCCAGCTGATCGAACTGGCCCCCGGCGTGACGGCCGAGGAATTGGCCGCGCGTACCACGGTGCACTATATCGCCTGACCCTGGCCGCAGGGGGCTGAAAGGTCTCTTGCCGCAACCCAGTTCGCTGTCCATGATCGCTCCCGGATAGGAGAGGATCATGGACAACGTGCTGTGCCGGATGACCGGCTGCGAATTTCCGCTGTTTGCCTTCAGCCATTGCCGCGACGTGGTCGTGGCGGTCAGCAAGGCGGGCGGGTTCGGCGTATTCGGGGCGGCGGCCTATACGCCCGAGCAGTTCGAGGAGGAACTCGCCTGGATCGACGCGCACATTGACGGCAAGCCCTATGGCGTTGACGTGCTGGTGCCCGAAACGGTCGATCCGCGGGTGACCGAATTCACCAACAACGCCCAGCGCGCCGCCGCGATTTCCGACGAGCACAAGCGCTTCACCGCCGGGATCCTGGCGCAATACGGCGTCAAGGTGCCCGAAGCCGATGCCACCCGCGTGCGCGAAGGAGCGGGGATCACGCCCGAAAACGGCGCCAGGCTGATGGAAGTGGCCTTCCGTCATCCGATCAAGCTGATCGCCAACGCGCTGGGCATCGCGCCCGCCGCGATGATTGCCGAAGGCAAGAAGCGCGGCATCCCGGTGGCGGCCCTGGTTGGCGCCAAGGAACACGCGCTGCGCCAGGCGGCGGCCGGGGTCGATATCATCGTTGCCCAGGGCGGCGAGGCGGGCGGCCACTGCGGCGAGGTGTCGACCTTGGTGCTGGTGCCTGAAGTGGTCCGCGCGCTGAAGGCTGCCGGGCAGGACATCCCGGTGCTGGCCGCCGGCGGGATCATGACCGGCGGGCAGATGGCAGCGATGATGGCCGCCGGGGCCAAGGGCGCCTGGTGCGGTTCGGTCTGGCTGGCAACGCCCGAGGCCGAAACCAGCCCGACCTTCCGGCAAAAGATGATCGCCGCGCGCAGCCGCGACACCACCCGCTCCAAGGCCCGCACCGGCAAGCCCGCGCGCCAGCTCAAGACCGCCTGGCACGAGGCCTGGGACGGCGCCGGCAGCCCCGGCACCCTGCCGATGCCGCTGATGGGCATGGTGTCAGAGCCCAGCTTTGCCCATATTGAAAAAGCAGTGGTCAACGGCAACGTCGAGGCGCAGGATCTGGTCAGCTATTTTGTCGGCCAGGGCGTCGGGCTGGTTGAGGCCGAGCGCTCGTGCCGGCAGGTGGTGCAGGACTTCCGCGAGGAATTCGCCGAAGCCGTGCTGGGTCTCAATGCCATGCTGGAGTGAGCGCAATGATCGGGCCAGCCTTTCGCAGCCGTTATCTCGATGTGCTGGCCTCGATCTACATCTACAACGAATATCGCGGCTATACCTCGCTCGACCGGGTGCTTGAGGCGGTGCGGCTGCGCTGCCCCGATGACCTGCCGTTCCAGGCCGAAATCGCCAAGCACCGCGCCGATGAACGCAAGCATTACCAGATGTTCCGCCGCTGGTTCGAACGGCAGGGGCGGATGCCGCTCGCGGTTGATCGCAGCTGCGGCCACATCGACCGGTTCATCGAATGGGTGTTCGGCTGCACGATCGAGGCGCTCGATACCGGGGCGGTGGTGGCCGATGCCGCCGAGTTCGAGCGCCTGTGCCGGATCATCATGCTGACCGAGCAGCGCGGCTACGCCCAGGTCAAGCTGCTGCTGGCCAACCGCGTGGTGCGATCGGACCCGGTGATGCGCAAGATCTTCGAGATCGTGCACCACGACGAGCCCGACCATTTCCTGCCCTATCAGCGCTGGCTGGAACGCGAAGGCAAGGCCACGGCGCGCTGGAACGAGCGGATGGCCGACTGGTCGATCCACAAGGCGCTGATGCTGGCCAAGCTGCCGGCGCTGTTCCTTGATCCGGCGACCCCGCGGCTGGCGAACTGGCCCGACGAGGATCCGGCTGCCTATCGCCATTGAGTTTTGCGGCGGGGTGCCTAGGCTGGCGCCATGACCTACACCCTGATCACCGCCAACCGGAACTATTCCAGCTGGTCGCTGCGCCCCTGGCTCTTGATGAAGGCGCTGGGCATTGCCTTCGAGGATCGGTTTGAACCGTTCACCAAGCCCGACAATTACGAGGATTTCCGCAAGTTCTCGCCCACCGGCCAGGTGCCGCTGCTGATCGATGGGGAGCGCCGCATCCCGGATTCGCTGGGGATCGCGCTCTACCTTGCCGACCGCCATCCCGGGGTTTGGCCGGGGGACGAGGAGGCGCGGATCTTTGCCCAGGGCGTGGTTGCCGAAATGCACGGCGGGTTCGGCCATCTGCGCAACGACTGCACGATGAACGTCGGCGTGCGGGTCAGCCCCAAGCCGATGAGCGAGGGGCTGCGCCGCAATGTCACGCGGGTGCGCGAAATCCTGGAAAGCGGCCTGACGCGCTTTGGTGGGCCGTGGTTGGCGGGGGCAAGCTTTAGTGCTGCCGATGCGTTCTATGCCCCGGTGGCCTATCGGATCCGCACCTATGGCCTCGATGTCGGCGAGGGGCAGGCGTGGGTCGATCGCGTGCTGGCCCATCCGGCGATGCTGGAATGGGAAGCCGCCGCCCTGGCCGAGGAATGGCGCGAGGCAAGCCATGAAGAGGAGCTTGCCGCTGCCGGCGTGATCACGGCGGATTATCGCCGCTAGGCTGCGTTTTTGGTCGGCGCGGGCGCTGCGCCACTCGGGTCGGCGTAAACGATTGTCGTCTGGCTGACGCGGCGTTGACAAATTTCTCGAAACCGGGCTGGGCGCTCGCGCCTTTGGCATGATTCGAGCAAGACGCAGGCCGCCGATGAATTACCTGAATTCCGATTTCCCCTTGCCGCTGGAGCGGGGCCGCGCGCATCCGCCGCTGGTGCCGGCGCGCTGGTTTGGCATTGCCATCAGCCTCAGCGCCCTGGCGGTCATGGCGCTGATGGCGTGGAATGGGCTGAGCGTGAATTCGCGCAATTGGGGTTTCACCACCCTGATCGTCAGCGCGGTGGCCTTGCTGCTGGTCCATCAGACCAACCGGCGGGCCGCAACGCTGGCCCAGCGGCGGCTGCGCGACGTGGCGGAAAGCGCGCTGGTGCTGCTGGCGATGACTGCGCTGGGCGCGATCGCCAGCTATGCCGCCGCCAGCGAAACCCACGGCTTCGTCGATGCCTCACTGGCCCATTCGGACCAGATGCTGCGGTTCGATTGGCTGGCGCTCTATGAACTGGTGGTGCATCACCCGCTGTTGCAGCAACTGGGCGAGGCTTCCTATGGCTCGGTCTTTGTTTCGCCGCTGGTCTTGTTGGCGTGCTTTGCCTGGCACGGCCAGCGCGCCCATGCCCGTCAGTTCCTGCTGACCTTCTGGATCGCGATCGTGCTGACCCTGGCGCTGTTCCCGCTGTTTCCGGCGCGCGGGGCGCTGGCTTTCCTGTGGCACGGGCCGGTGCCCTACATGCCCACCAACGGGCTTTATCAGGGGGCGATCATCCCGGCGCTGCGCGCCCACGCGATGACGGTGGTCGATCTGACGATGCTCAAAGGGCTGGTCTGCGCGCCAAGCTTCCACACAGTGTGCGGGGTGCTGTTCATTGTCACGGCATGGCCGCTGGCAAGGCTCAGGCTGGCACTGGTGCCGCTGAACCTTGCCATGCTGCTATCGACCCCGATCGAGGGGACGTATTACCTGACCGACATGATCCTGGGGGCGCTCGTGGCCCTGGCGGCAATCGCCCTGGCCCGCACCCTGATCACCCGGCTGGCCCCGCCGTTCAGCCCAGCGCGGCCTTGAGATCGGCCACCAGGTCGGTGCGCTCCCACGGGAACAGGTCACCCTCGGCCTTGCGCCCGAAGTGGCCATAGGCCGCGGTCTTGCGATAGATCGGCTTGTTGAGGCCCAGGTGGGTGCGGATCGAGCGCGGGGTGAGGCCGCCAAGCTTGGCGATCTGCATCAGCGCGGCTTCGATCTTGTCATCGCCGACCGTGCCGGTTTCGTGCGTATCGACGTAAAGCGACAGCGGCTTTGACACGCCGATTGCGTAGGCCAGCTGGATCGTGCAGCGCGTGGCCAGGCCCGCCGCGACGATGTTCTTGGCGAGATAGCGGGTGATATAGGCAGCGCTGCGGTCAACCTTGGTCGGATCCTTGCCCGAGAACGCGCCGCCGCCATGCGGGGCCGCGCCGCCGTAGGTGTCGACAATGATCTTGCGCCCGGTGAGGCCCGCATCGCCATCGGGGCCGCCGATTTCGAAGCTGCCCGTCGGGTTGATGTGGTATTCGGTTTCGCGCAGAAGCACCGGCGGGATCACGTCGGCGATCACGCGCTTCACATAGGCGTGCAGTTCGGCTTCCTTGGCGCCTTCGTCATAACCCGGGGCGTGCTGGGTCGAGACGACGATGGCCGTGGCCGCAACCGGCAGGCTGCCTTCATAGCGCAGGGTGACCTGGCTCTTGGCGTCCGGTTCAAGGAACGGCGCCGCGCCCGAGTGACGATCAGCCGCCATGCGCTCAAGGATCTTGTGGCTGTAATAGAGCGTGGCCGGCATCAGGTCGGGGGTTTCGTCGGTGGCGTAACCGAACATGATGCCCTGGTCGCCCGCGCCTTCGTCCTTGTTGTCACCCGCATCGACGCCCTGCGCGATGTGGGCCGACTGGCCGTGCAGACGGTTGATGAATTCGAACTTGTCCCAGTGGAAGCCGTCCTGTTCGTAGCCGATTTCCTTGACCGTGCGGCGCACGGTGGCTTCGATTTCTTCCTGCGCGCCGGGGGCCCACTGGCCGTTTTCGTACACGCCCTTGCAGCGAATTTCGCCGGCGAGGACGACCAGCTGGGTGGTGGTCAGGGTTTCGCAGGCGATGCGCGCCTCAGGATCCTTCGACAGGAACAGATCGACGATCGAATCCGAAATTTGGTCGGCAACCTTGTCGGGATGGCCTTCGGAAACGCTTTCGGAGGTGAAGAGATAATCGCTACGCATCGGGGCACTCATATAACAAAAGCTTTATGTCCCCGTTGATCTACTCCGTGCGGCGGCGGCTGGCAACAACCGATAAGCAAAGAAGAACTGTTGCCCATGATAGCGCAACGAGATTGCCCCAGCGCGCGAACAGGGTGGGGGCATGAGCCGGGGGGATCGCGCCCAGCACCACGCCGGCGCTGCCGTGGGGGATCGCCTGCAGCACCTTGCCGTCGGCAGCGATCACCGCGCTGATCCCGGTGGTGGTGGCGCGCAGCACCGGCAAGCCTTCCTCGAGCGCGCGCAGCCGGGCCTGGGCCAGATGCTGGGGCGGGCCCCAGGCACCGAACCAGCCATCGTTGGTGGGGTTGAACAGGTAGTCGGGACGGTGGGCAGGGTCGGCGACTTCGCCCGAAAACACGATTTCATAGCAGACCTGGATCCCGGCCTTGCCCCACCGCCCAAGATCGAGCGTGCGCGGCCCCGGACCGGGCCAGAAATCGATATCGCCCGGCACCAGCCGCGCCAGCCCCAGCGGGGTCAGCAACTGGCGCATCGGCAGGTATTCGCCGTAAGGCACCAGGTGCGCCTTGGCATAGCTGCCGCGCAGCGCGCCGCTGCCATCGATCGCGGTCACCGAATTGCGCGCACCCACGGCTTCGCCACGGGCGATTTCGAGATCGACCGTCCCGGTCAGCAGCAAGCTGTCCTGGCCGATCACCCGCCCGATCCGCTGGCGCGCCAGCCGTGGATCGGCGCCAGTGGTGTCACCATAGAATTGCGCGGGATAGCCGCCGCGCAGATACCATTGCACGCCCGATTCCGGCCACAGCACCAGTTGCCCGCGCCCCGGCACGATCTGGCCCGACAGGCGCGCCGCGGCCTGGAAATTGGCCTCGTACATCGCCGGATCGTTGAGCACCTGTTGCGCGATGTTGGGTTGGACCAGTGCGAAGGGCACTGCATGGCGCGCGGCCGGAGGCGGGGTGCTGGCCTGCGGCCAGAACTGCAGCGCCAGCGGCAGCACGAGCAGGGCCAGTCGGCGGCGATCCTGCCGGAACGTGGCCAGACCATGCCACCATAGCCCGGCCAGCAGCACCGCCAGCCCCGAAAGGGCGTAGGTGCCCAGCCACGGCGCGAGCCGCGCCGCGCCCGGGGTTTCGAACGGACCGAGCAGGGCGACCCCCAGCGGATTCCACGGAAAGCCGGTAAAGACCCAGCCGCGCAGCCATTCTGTGATGATCCAGGCTCCGCCAAGGGCGAGGATCAGCGCAGCGGGGCGGCCCCGGGCGTGCCATGCCGCGGCGGCGGCAAGGGCCGGATAGATTGCCAGGTAGAGCGAGAGGCCGATCACTGCGATCCAGCCTAGCCAGGCCGGCATTGCCGCCTGATAAGTGAAGGCCGTGGCGATCCAGTTGAGGCCCACGGCGAACTGGCCCAGCCCGAACAGCCAGCCCGCTTGCGCAGCCGCCTTGCGGGTTGGCGCGGCGGCGATCAGCGCGATCAGGCCGGCCACGGCCAGCAGCGTCAGCGGCCAGAGCGCGAGCGGTTCAAAGCCCAGCGCCGAGGCGGCGCCGAGCAGCAATGCGGTCCAGCGGGGGTGCGCCCCGGCGAATTGCAGCGCCCGGGGCATCGGATGGATCAGCTTACCGATTCAAGCGGTTCGCCGGCGCCATCGGCCGAAGGCTTGCGCCGGGGAGCGCGGGTGCGGCGCGGCTTGGCGTCTTCGTCGCCGTCATCGCTGCGCGGCGCCGAGATTGCCGGCGGCAGCGAAGCAGGGTCAAGCCCGGCCGGTTCGCTGGCGCCATCGTCTTCACCGCGTTCGCGGCGGGGGCGGCGTTCCTCGCGGCCGTCCCGGCTTTCGCGGCGCGGGCGCAGCCCCGTGCGGGGGCGATTGTCGCGCACGAAGCGGTTTTCGGCCGGTTCATAGGGATTGGCCTGGCCGGCGTCTTCGCTGCTGGCGTCATCGCTGCCCTCATCGGCGCTGGCGGTGTCCTCGTCACGTTCGTCGCGGCGGGGGCGTTCTTCGCGCTGGGGGCGGGTGAAGCTCGGCTGGTCAAAGCTCGGGAAATCGCCATCGACCGAGAAATCGGCCGAATCGTCGGCGTCCTCGGCGCCTTCCTGCCAGCGTTCATCGCGCGGGCGGCGCTGTTCTTCCTGGCGCAGGCGGGTGTCGGCGATCACGCGGAAATAGTGATCGGCAAACTGCAGGTAGTATTCGGCCTGGACCCGGTCGCCATTGAGATGGGCGTCCTGGGCCAGCTTGCGATACTTTTCGAGCAGCTGGGGCGCATTGCCGCGCGCCCGGCTGTCGATCCGGTTGAGTTGCTGACCGCCGCCGCCGCCATTTTGCCGGTTGCCCCGGCCGCGCCGACGATTGTTCCCACGATTGTTGTTCAAGGGTGTAATTCCCTAATCCATCGGCAGCCCCGGGGACTATTCCCGTAGCGGGCCGCATGACCCGTGCCCGGACCGCTTCCTGCGGCTCGGGACCCGACATCTGCAAGGATCGTGGCATGTGCCATATCCGGTTTGCAAATGCTGGAATTGGCCGGCGGGACACGATCACATGCGCGGTGGCATGCATAGTCCGGCGCTGGCCTGCCTTTGCGCTTACGCGCTGGGGCCAGCCTTGCCAAGCGGAATCTTGAGTTCGAGCACGCGGGGGCGCCCGCCAAGGTCGTGGTGGAGCGCCGCGGTCATCCCGGCGGCGGCGGCCAGCGCGCCGACCGCTTCGGCCTGGGTGTGGCCGATCTCGACCAGGGCCGCCCCGCCCGGGGCAAGCAGCGCGGGGAGCTGAGGCACCAGCACGCGGTAATCATCCAGCCCGTCTGCCCCCGCAAACAGCGCGCCCGCCGGTTCATGCGCGCGGACCGAGGGGGCGAGCGGGGCAGCCTCCTCGACATAGGGCGGGTTGGCGAGGATCAGGTCAAAGCGGCCAAGCCCTTCGGTCCAGCCCGCCTCGTGCCAGTTGGCGAGGCGCAGGTCGGCGCGCGCCTCAAGGCCCAACGCCTGGGCATTGCGCTGCGCCATGGCCAGCGCCTCGGCGCTGCGGTCGATCCCGATGCCCCCGGCGCCGGGCAGGTTGGCCAGCACCGCCAGCAGCAGCGCGCCGGAGCCCGTGCCGCAATCGAGCACGCGGCGCGCCTCGGGCCGGGCGGCCAGCGCGGCTTCGACCAGCACTTCGCTATCCCCGCGCGGGATCAGGACGGCGGGAGAGACGGCGAGCGTCAGGCCGAAGAAGTCCTGGCTGCCGGTGATATAGGCAACCGGTTCGTGGTTCAGCCGGCGCGCGACCAGCGGCGCAAAGCCGGCCGGGGCGGGATCGCGCATGTGGCGCAGCAGCAGGTCCGAGCGCGAGGCGCCGAGCGCATGGGCCATCAGCACTTCGGCATCGAGCCGGGCGGTGTCGCTGGTGGCGGCAAGGCGCTGTGCGGCTTCGCGCAGGGCCGCCGCGATATCAGTCATCCATCGCGGCAAGGCGCTTGGCCTGGTCCTCGGCGATCAGCGCGTCGATCAATTCGCCCAGCCCCGGGCCTTCGAGAATTTCGGGCAGGCGGTGGAGCGTCAGGTTGATGCGGTGATCGGTGACGCGGCCTTGCGGGAAATTGTAGGTGCGGATCCGTTCCGAACGATCGCCGCTGCCGACCATCGCCTTGCGGGCTTCAGCCTCGGCGCCCTGGGCCTCGTCGCGCATCTTTTCGTACAGCCGCGCGCGCAGCACCTGCATCGCCTTGGCCTTGTTCTTGTGCTGGCTGCGTTCGTCCTGGCAGATCACCACCAGGCCCGAGGGCAGGTGGGTGATGCGCACCGCCGAATCGGTGGTGTTGACGTGCTGCCCGCCCGCGCCTGATGCCCGGTAGATATCGATCTTGAGATCCTTGTCCTCGATCTGGACATCGACCTCGTCGGGCTCGGGCAGGACCGCGACGGTTGCCGCCGACGTGTGGATCCGCCCGCCGCTTTCGGTCACCGGCACGCGCTGGACGCGGTGGACCCCGCTTTCGAACTTGAGCTTGGCGAACACGCCCGCGCCCGCAACATTGGCGACCACTTCCTTGAAGCCGCCGACATCGCTGGCATTGGCGCTGACCATTTCCACCCGCCAGCCCTGTTCGGCGGCAAAGCGTTCGTACATCCGGTAGAGGTCGGCGGCGAACAGCGCGGCTTCATCGCCGCCGGTGCCGGCGCGAATTTCCAGCATCGCCGGGCGGCTGTCGGCGGTGTCGCGCGGCAGCATGGCGATCGACAGGCGGTGTTCGGCCCCGGGCAGTTCGGCCTTGATCCGGGCCAGTTCCTCTTCGGCCAGCTCGCGCATGTCGGGATCATCAAGCGCGGCCAGGCTGGCCAGTTCGCCGCGCATCGCGGCAACGTCCCCGGCGGCCCTGGCCACTGGTTCCAGCTCGGCATAGTCGCGGCTGGCGGTGATGAATTCCTTGCCTTCCAGCGTGCCCGAAGCCAGCCGCGCCTCAAGCTCGGCAAAGCGCGCGGCAATCTGGGCAAGCCGGGTGTCGGAAACGCTCACGCCTGCAGCGCATCCAGAATCGCGACCACCCGGGCAAGGGCATCGGCATGGTCGGCCGATCGGCTGTTGCAGGCCAGCTTGCCATCGCGGATCGATACGCCGACCAGCACCCGGGCATTGACCTTGGATGCCTTGTCAAAGCGTTTGCGCGGGCTGCCGCTGGCGATCATGTCGGCGCTGAACCCGGCGCTGCGCAAAGCCTTGAGCGCGCGGGTGCCAAAGGCAATCGCACCGTCGTCCTCGATTGCCAGGATCACATCCTGCGCATCGGCGGCGATCACGCCGGCATCCCCCACCAGCATTGCCAGCCGTTCGATCCCGGCGGCCCAGCCCACGGCCGGGGTGTGCGGCCCGCCGAGGCTTTCGATCAGCCCGTCATAGCGCCCGCCGCCGAGCACCGTGCCCTGCGCGCCGAGCCGG
The DNA here is from genome assembly GCA_041915005.1 of Novosphingobium sp. GTDB lineage: Bacteria > Pseudomonadota > Alphaproteobacteria > Sphingomonadales > Sphingomonadaceae > Novosphingobium. The sequence continues at coordinate 3,687 of JAYSCF010000024.1, read as the reverse complement.
TCGGTGACGAATTCGAAGGCGGTGTGGCGGTAATAGTCGAGCCCGCGGACCAGCGCCGGCGCGCGGGTCCAGGCCACGCCCGCCGCATCAAGCCCCGAGGTGACCGCCGCAAAGAAGGCCTGGGCCTCGTCAGACAGGTAATCGTCGATCTTGGGTGCGGTGTCGGTAAAGGCCTTGTCGCGCGGATCCTTGGAATCGAGGATGCGCAGCGGGTTGCGTTCCAGCCGGTCCTGCGAATCTTCGGACAGTTCGCCCTTCACTGCGCGGAAGTATTCGACCAACGCGGCGCGCCAGGCTTCGCGGCTGGCGCCATCGCCCAGCGTGTTGAGCATCAAGGTCACGCCGTCCGCGATGCCGAGTTCCTTCAGCAGCTGATCGGCCATCACCAGCAGTTCGACATCGGCCTGCGGTTCGCCCGCGCCAAGGATTTCGGCGTCAAGCTGGTGGAACTGGCGGTAGCGGCCCTTTTGCGGGCGTTCATAGCGGAACAGCGCGCCGTGGGTCGCCACTTTCAGCGGGGCGTGCTGCTGCCAGCCATTGGTCAGGAAGGCGCGGGCGATCCCGGCGGTGAATTCGGGGCGCAGGGTCAGCGATTCGCCTCCGCGGTCCTCGAACGAATACATTTCCTTCGAGACCACGTCGGTGGTTTCGCCGATCGAGCGCGAGAACACCTCGGTCTTCTCGAACATCGGCATTTCGATGCGGCGGAAGCGGTAAAGCTTGCGCACGCGCTCGAAAGTTTCGACGACGTGGGCAAATGCCTCGGCGTCGGGGCCGAAGATGTCCTGGGTTCCGCGAATGGCCTGTGGTGTGCTCATGGCGCTTGCCCCTAGCGAGTTTGCACTTTGTCGAAAAGGCCAAGACTGGAGCGGGGGCGGGATTGCCCCGCGCGGGGCTTGCCGCCATGACAGCGCCATGACCAAGATATCTGCCTCGCTGATCGCCGTGCTTGTCCTTGCGGGCGCCCCCGTTGCTTATGCCCAGGCGCTGTCCGCGCCCACTGCCGTTCCGGTGGTCGATACCATCCCGGATGCCGCCGACACGCCCTATCCGGGCGGGACGATGCAGCTGGATGTCGATGCCAGCGATGTCACTCGCGGGCTTTACCGCGTGACCCAGACGGTTCCGGTGGCAGCTGGCGCGCGCGAACTGGTGCTGCTCTTCCCGCAGTGGCTGCCGGGCAAGCACGCCCCGCGCGGGCCGCTGGCCGAACTGGTCGACATTTCCTTTACCGCGAACGGCCAGAAGCTGGAGTGGAAGCGCGACCGCGTGGAAATGAACGCCTTCCACATCACCCTGCCGGCCGGGACCAGCGAAGTGGTGGCGCGTTTCGTCCACACCAGCCCGCTGCAGGCCAGCGAAGGGCGGATTTCGACGACGCAGGAAATGCTCAACCTGCAGTTCGACATGATGAGCCTCTACCCCGCCGGGCATTACGTGCGCCAGATCCGGGTCAAGCCCAGCGTGCTGCTTCCCGCAGGCTGGACGGCGGCGACCGCGCTCGACGGCGTTAACCAGAATGGCGATAAGTGGTCGTGGGCTGAAACCAATTACGAAGTTCTGGTCGACAGCCCGATCTTTGCCGGCAAGCATTTCCGCAAGTGGGATCTGGGCCAGAAGGTCACGCTCAACGTGGTGGCCGACAAGCCGGAACAGCTGGCTGCCAAGCCCGAGCAGATCGAACTGCACAAGAACCTCGTCACCGAGGCGCGACTGGCGTTCGGTGCCAACCATTTCGATCATTATGAGATCCTGCTGGCCCTGACCGACCGGATGGGCGGGATCGGGCTGGAACATCACCGTTCCAGCGAAAACCAGCTGGAACCAAACGCCTTTACCGAATGGGACAAGGGCGAATGGGACCGCAACCTGATCCCGCACGAATTTTCGCATTCGTGGTCGGGCAAGTTCCGCCGCCCGGCGCGGCTGTGGACCCCCGATTACCGCCAGCCGATGGAAGGCGATCTGCTGTGGGGCTATGAAGGGCAGGACCAGTTCTGGGGGCTGGTGCTGGCGGCGCGGTCCGGGCTGCAGGGCAAGGACATGGTGCTGGGCATGCTGGCCAATTGGGCGGGCAATTTCGCGGTCCAGCCGGGCCGGGCCTGGCGCTCGGTCGAGGATACCGGCTTTGATCCGGTGTTCGGCGCGCGCAAGGCCAAGCCCTATGCCTCGATCGCCCGTAGCGAGGACTATTACACCGAAGGCGCGCTGGTCTGGCTGGAGGCCGACCAGATCATCCGCGCCGGCACCGGCGGCAAGAAGTCGATCGACGATTTCGCCAAGGTGTTCTTCGGGTTCAAGGATGGCGATTGGGGGCAGGTGACCTTCGAGCTGGACGATGTCGCGCGCGATCTGGGCAAGGTCTATGCCTATGACTGGAAGCAGTTCCTCGAAACGCACTTCAACCAGCCGGGCCAGCCCGCGCCGATCAAGGGCATCGAACTGGGCGGCTATCGCCTGGCCTGGAAGGAAGAGCCCAACCCCTATGACAAGGCGCGCATGGCCGATGCCAAGATCCTGTCGCTGACCTATTCGCTGGGCATGACGCTCGACAAGGACGGCAAGATCACCGCGACCCAGTGGGATAGCCCGGCCTTCAACGCGGGGCTGGTAACCGGAACCAAGGTGCTGGCGGTGAACGGGCTGACCTATGCCGCCGATGATCTGAAAGCCGCGATCACCGCAGCCAAGGGCGGCGCGCCGCTGGACCTGCTGGTGCAGCGCGGGGACAAGTTCCAGACCGTGAAGCTGGATTACAAGGGCGGGCTCAAGTGGCCGTGGGTTGAACGCGCGGCCACCGGCAAGGCGCCGGCCGGGCTTGACCTGCTGCTCGCGCCTAAGCGGGTGCAGCCCGCGCCGCGCCGCAAATGACCGCGCGGCGCGGACCGCTGGCGCGCCTGCGACATGCGCTGGGCAGGCGGATCGCGCCGCCGCGGTTCGTGCTGTTTGTCGGGTTGATGGCGCTGGTTTCGATCGGCTGGGCACTGCTGCACGCCAGCCCGCCGGGCGATGCGCTGGTGGTGGGCTTTGATGTTGCGGCGCTGGCCTTCATGGTTTCGCTCCTGCCGCTGCTGCGTGATCGCAGCGCGGCGGCAATGCGGCGCCACGCCGCGCAGAACGATGCCAACCGCCAGACCGTGCTGGCCGTGACTGCGGCCACGGCGCTGGCGATCCTGGCGGCGATTGCGGCCGAACTGCCGGCCGCCCATGCCGGGCAGGTGCTGGCGATCGTCAAGCTGGTGGTGACGCTGGGGCTGTCGTGGGCCTTCACCAACCTGGTGTTCATGCTGCACTATGCCCACATGCATTACCGCCCGGCCGCCGATGGCAGCGATCACGGCGGCTTTGCCTTTCCCGGCACGGCGGAGCCCGATTACTGGGACTTTCTCTATTTTGCCTTCACCGCCGGGATGAGCTTTGCCGCATCCGACGTGGACGTGACCGACGGCGCGGTGCGGCGGGTGCTGGTGGCGCACAGCCTGCTCTCGTTCGTGTTCAACATCGGGGTGCTGGCCTTCTCGATCAACGTCCTCGCCGGCGCGGCGGGGTGAAGAGAAAAGTTCCATAAGACCAAGGTCTGTGTTGCTGTGCAGCATGATCGCGGCTAAGGGCGCGGCCATGCGTATCGACATGATCCCCGTGGGCGACAATCCGCCCGAGAGCCTTAACGTCATCATCGAAGTGCCG